>JACQJO010000010.1 GCA_016205025.1 Elusimicrobiota bacterium | reverse complement strand
GCGCAGGGGAGTCACCCTTGCCCCCAGACCCGAGAACCAGTCCCGACGGTTCTCCCCGCGTGCTCGCGGGGCCCCTCTCCACTACTGGGTTCAAGGGTGACTCCCCTGCGCTAAACCCTTACAAAAACGGCGACAGAAAGATTACTCTCAATTTCGCCTTGGCTCCGGGCGAGGCGATCGACGCGTCGGAGATGGCCCGGATTTTTAGTCCGGAGAAATTCCTGATCAAAATAACGCCTGTTAATCCGACGCAAACCGCGGATAAAAACAGGGTGACGCATTGTTGGGTTGATCATATTCCCGGAGCTGTCCGGGAATCCGCCGCTGCGCTTGGGTCTAAAGGATTTCAGGTGATCGTATCGCCCAGCATGCCCGATGAAATCGCGGCCGCCACCTCATGCGGACAGCTTTGGTCTAACGCTCTTGGCGAGCGCGCCGCGTTTTTGGAGGAAAACAAGAGGAGGGAGGAAGCCTGCTACCTGACGGCCCAAAATTTGGCCGAAAAAATGCGGATTTTCAGCCGGGGCATCGAGCAATTTAAGAGGCGGAATTTTTCCGTCAGCGTTGACAAGGCGGCGCTTCTTGTGGTGGACATGCAGGAGTTTTTTTTAAGTCCAGCGAGCCCGGCCTATCTGCCCGCCGGCCGCGTGATTTTGGCCAACGTGCGGCAGCTGGCGAATGCTTTTCGCGGCCTTGGACGGCCGGTTTATTTCACGGCGCACGCGCACGAAGACCCAAGAATTGACGGCGGTTTGATGACCCTGTGGTGGAAAAAAATTTGTTTGGCCGGTTCATCGGGCGCCAGGGTAATTCCCTTTCTTGAAGCTAAGGAGGGCGAGATTTTCACTAAATGCCGCTACAGCGCGTTCACGAATCCGGATTTGGCCGCAGTGTTGCGCGAAAGAGGGGTTGAAGAGTTGGTGATCGCCGGGATTATGACCAATCTTTGCGTGGAGTCCACCGCGCGCGACGCCTTTGACAAGGATTTTAAGACCTGGGTCGTGGCCGATGCAACGGCCGCGCATAGCGGGGAGCTTCATCTGGCTTCCCTTCAAAATTTGGCTTACGGTTTTTCCCAAATAGTAACCACCGCAGATATAGCCAAGGAGCTAACGCCAGTCAATCATTATGCGAAGCTATAATTTTAGGCAGGTAGGCTGCGCAAAATGCCCCAAAAGGGAGAAGGGTGTTTTTTGCCGGCTATCCGAGAAAGAGCTTTCTTTTATTGACCGCTCCAAGACGGCCAACGTTTACCGCAGGGGCCAGGTCGTTTTCTATGAGGGCAATCCGCCCTTGGGGGTTTATTGTCTTTTTTCCGGCCGCGTCAAACTCTACAAACTTAGCAGAGAAGGCAACGGTCAGATCGTCGGCATGGCCGGCCCCGGCGAACTCTTGGGGCATGAATCGCTTTTAAGCAACGAGCCTTACGCGGCCACTACCGAGGTTACCGACGACGCGACTATTTGTTTTATTGATAAGAACACTTTGACGAAGCTTTTAGAGCAGAGTCCTTTTTTGGCCCTCGATGTCGCCCGGCAGTTGAGCCGGAATCTTTTGCGCCTCGAGGATAAACTGCAGGATCTTACGCAAAAGTCAGCCACCGCGCGCCTGGCCCTCCTGTTGCTCGAGCTCAACAGCTATTCGGCCGCGCAACTGGCGCCGCCCATAGCTATGAGGTTTTCCCGCCAGACCCTGGCCGAAGCGGTGGGAGTGACCAGGGAAACCGTGATCAGGATTTTAAGCCAGTTTAAGAGGCGTAAAATCATCGCCTCGCAGGGCCAGAGAATTTTATTGCTTCAACCCCAACTTCTGGAAAAATTGGCTGCTTAGCCATCAATCGAAAAGGTTTAGCGCAGGGGAGTCACCCTTGAACCCAGTAGTGGAGAGGGGCCCCGCGAGCACGCGGGGAGAACCGTCGGGACTGGTTCTCGGGTCTGGGGGCAAGGGTGACTCCCCTGCGCTAAACCTTTTCAAAAAGTGATCTATGTCATTTTTTGCTGTTTGGGATGATGGTTTGATGGCCGTGTGAGTAATACGCTGGACGGGCGCTTGGCGGTTGATAGGCATCCGCTGGGGCTGGCTTTTTTGTTGGGCCATCATCTGGAAGAGGCTTTGGCGCTAAGCATCACTTCGGTCTTCAAACGCGATCAAGTTATCTTTTATGAAAATCACTGGCCCCAGGGTTTGTATTTTGTTGATCCCGAGAAGGTGAGCTTTCTTTCGGACGGCCCGGGTTCCGGAGCGTCCCAGGACAAAATTAATCTGGGGGGTTTTGTTGTTTTGGGGCTTGAGGCCTTGGTCAAAGGAGAGCCTTACCGCTTAAGAGCCGTGGCCGCGGACGATACCAATATTTATTTTGTCCCTAAAACAGTTTTCTTTTCTTGGATTGACCGGTTGACCGGTGTTGGGTCCCAGGCGTCATGAGCTCCGAAGGCGTTTTTATTGTCAGCGGAGCCCGGACTCCTTTCGCGGAATGGGTGGGCGGCAAAAACGGCGTAGGAAAACCTGGCGGCGCTTTTAAAAACATAAGCGCTATCGAGCTTGGGGCCATTGCCCTGAAAGAAGCGGTGGCCAGATCGGGCGTTTCGCCCGCCGATATCGGCCATGTTGTTTTTGGCAATGCTTTGCAAACAAGTCCGGACGCGATCTATGGAGCCAGGCACATTGCCTTGAGGGCCGGCATCCCCATTGAAACGCCGGCGTTAACGGTTTCCAGAATCTGCGGCACGGGAATCGAGGCCACGACAACGGGGGCCGGTCTGATTCGTCTGGGAGAAGCCGAGATTATCGCGGTCGGAGGCGCGGAGAATCTTAGCCAAGCGCCTTACGTGGTGCGGGACTTAAGAGGCGGCGTAAAACTTAAACACCTTAATTTTGAGGATTATTTTCTCTCCTCTCTTTATGATCCCCTGTGCGGGTTAATGATGGCCGAGACAGCGGAGAATCTGGCGCGAAAATACGGGATCTCGCGCGAGGAACAAGACCGTTTTGCTTTAAGGAGCCACATGGAAACCCTGCGCGCGGTCAAAGCGGGCCTTTTTAAGGAAGAGATCGTCGCTACGGCGGTCAACAGAAAATCGGGCACGGAAAACTTAATTGGCGAGGACGACCATTGGGTTTCCAACTGTTCTTTGGAAGGTTTGGCTAAGCTTAAACCCTATTTCAGCGAGGATGGTTTTGTGACGCCGGGCAATGCATCGGGTTTGGCGGACGGAGCCTGCGCTTTAATCCTGGCTTCAGAAAAAGCGGTTAAAACCAAGAAGCTGGTCAAACTGGGAAGAGTGGTTTCCTGGGCGGCAGCGGGAGTGGCGCCCAACGAGATGGGGATGGGGCCGGTGCCGGCCATCAAAAAAACACTGGAACGCGCCGGTAAGCGGTTGCAAGAGGTGGACCTTTTTGAGATCAACGAAGCCTTCGCGGCGCAGTATTTGGCTGTTGAGAAGGAACTGGGGTTGGAGCGCGACAGGGTCAATGTCAATGGAGGCGCTATTGCGCTTGGACATCCCCTGTCGGCCACGGGAGCCAGATTGATTTTAACTTTGCTTTTGGAATTAAGGCGCCGGAAAAAAAGATGGGGAATCGCGTCGGCGTGCATCGGCGGCGGCCAAGGCAACGCGGTTTTAGTCGAGGCCTTGGCATGAACGCTTTGGCCGGAATTATTAATCGTTGCGGTGATATCGTTGAGGATGTTTCTTTTGCCGCCGTTCGCGAGTATAAGCAAAAAACTGGAAACAAGGCGCTCGGGTATTTTCCGGTTTACAGTCCGGTCGAAATTTTTAGGGCCGCCGGATTTCTTCCCGTCGGCTTAAACGGCGCCGGCAATAAAATCGAGATAACTTCGGCGGATTCAAGATTCGGTTCTTTCATTTGCTCGATCATCAAGAGCACGTTGGAGCTGGCGATCAAGGGCCATCTGGACGTTCTTGACGGCATGGTTTTTTACGATATTTGCGATTCCGCCAGAAATTTGGCTTATGTGATCGAAAGAAATTTCTCCGAAAAAATGTTCATGGATTACATTCATCTGCCGCAACGCTCCAATGGGGCCGCGGCGGTTTCCTTTTTAAGCAGCGAATATGGGCGGATTTATAAAAAATTGTCAGAAATCAACTCAACCGCGAGTTCAACGGAAAAACTTCGTGAAAACATAACGCTCTACAACGCCAACCGGCGCCTTCTAAGAGAGCTCTACCGATTCAGAGAAAAAAGACCCCACGATCTGGCCACCCGCGAGCTTTATGTCTTGATGCGGTCGGGAAATTTTTTAGATGTCCAGGAGCACAACCAAATTCTTTCCGAAGCGCTCAAGGAGCTTGACGGGCGCCGGTTAAAACCAAAGGATACCGTCCGCGTCATTGTTGAAGGGTCTTTTTGCGAGCAGCCGCCTCTGGAGCTGTTGGATATCATGGATTCGGTCGGATACTACGTGGTGGATGATGACTTTTTGATCGGCCGGCGCTTGTTCGAGCGGGACATCCCGGCGAAGGGAAATCCGATTCAGGCTTTGGCTCAAGGCTATATGAAAAATTCCGTGAGCTCCTCGGTAAGGCATGACCCAAAGAGACCGCGCGTGGATGCGTTGTTGGAAAAAATACGCCGCCACCGCGTTCAAGCGGTCATTTTTCTTTATGCCAAGTTTTGCGAACCGGGGCTTTTTGACTACGTCCTTTACAAGAATGTGTTGGACAAGGAAAAAATCCCCTATCTATTTATCGAGTTTGAGGAGAAGATGTGGACATTCGAAAAAATGAGGATGGAGCTGGAAACATTTATGGAATCGCTCCTTTTTGAATATGCCTGAAATAAATCACCAGAGTCCCAAAAAAGACGTCCCAGCCATGCATTATCAAGGACGCATGCATGCTCTCCAAAAGGAGCTGATTAATCGGTGGTATCAGGATCTTCACGGTGTTTGGGAGAATCAGCAGGGAGACAAAAAAGAAATTTCTGCGCGCGGCGCCGTTTCTTTGATGATTTCCGGAAACTGCATTGAGCTGTTGCGAGCCTTTGATCTTTTGCCCATTTATCCGGAAATCAACGCCTTGCAGTTGGCGATCAGAAAACAGGCGCTGGAATATCTCTTAAAAGCCGAGGAAGTGGGCTATTCAACGGATAATTGCGGCTACGTCAAGGCGGACATGGCCTTTTTGCTCGAAGGGGCCTCAACGGGTCTTCAAACGCGGATCCCCAAACCTTCTTTGCTTTTGTGCAACTTTGTGGGGTGCAATACCTATATCAAATGGTTTGAACACTTGGCTCATTTTACGGGGGCTCCTTTATTTAGCCTCGACATTCCATTTTTGACGTCCGAAGAGCCGACGCCGGATCAAACCGCCTACGTGATGACCCAGATAAAAGAACTGATTAAGGTTTTAGAAAAGATTTCCGGGAGAAAATTCGACATAGACCGTTTGCGCGAAATCGTTTCCCTTAGCGCGCAAGCCGAAGACTACTGGGCCAAAATCAAGGATTTTGCCAAGCGCGTCCCATGCCCTTTTGAGGCGTACTTTGATTCCACCACCATGATGGGACCTCTTTATGTCTATCGCGGCACTCCCGAAGGCGTAAAGTTCTTTCAAGAAACCTACCGTGAATTTGAGGAGAAAGTCAAACTTGGCATTGGAGTGGTGCCCCAGGAGAGATTTCGCGTTGTAGTGGAGGCGCCCCCGCCTTATCCTTATTTCAAGGTATTCCGCGACCTTTTTACCAGTTGGGGGGCTTGCAGCGTGGCTTCCACTTATTCCTGCGTCGGAGGCATTTGGGAGTTTGATTTCCGCCATGATCCTAAGGATCCCCTGGGTTCCATCGCCCGGCATATGCTTATCCACAACGTCTGCAACCGCAATTACCTGCAACGCTACCGGCAGATCGAGCGTTATATCCGCGAGTGGAGCGCCGATGCCTTGATTATTCATAGCGTAAAAAGCTGCCGCCTTTTTTCAGCGGGGCACGGCGATATGCGCGAATATTTTTCAAAGACGCTCAATATCCCCACCCTGTTCGTGGAATCCGACCTCGAAGACCCGCGCTACTACTCGCCGGCTCAAATGAAAAACCGTTTTGACGCTTTCTTCGAGGCTTTAGAGCACAGAAAATTCGGCAAGACCAGCCAGGGGACGGCGGGATGATCTACGCATCCGGCGTTGATGTCGGCTCGACGCAAACTAAGGCTGTCGTGATGAACTCGGACCTGAAAATTTTAGGGCGTTCGTTGATCCCAACGGGAGCCAATGTTTCCCGCGCCGCTGAAAAGGCGTTCCCTCTGGCGGTTGCCGAGGCGGGTTTGACTGCGCAGGATATTTCTTATGTGGTGGGGACCGGTTATGGCCGCTACAAGGTGACCTTCGGGCATTCCCAGATCACGGAGATTTCCTGCCATGCCAAGGGCGCTCATTACGTCTATCCTCAAACCCGCACGGTTATTGACATGGGAGGACAAGACACCAAGGCGATCCGCCTGGGCGATGAGGCCAGCGTGCTCGATTTTGCGATGAACGATAAGTGCGCGGCGGGCACCGGAAGATTCTTGGCTGCCGCGGCGGAGGTGGCCGGTGTGAGCCTCGATGAGGTCGGTCCCCTGTCGCTTCAAGCGACTAAACCCGTGAGACTGACCACGGTGTGCACCGTTTTTGTGGAATCCGACGTCATGTCCTACTTGGCTCAAGGGAAAAAACTGGAAGATATTTTAGGCGGAGTCCACCGGGCGATAGCTTCTCGAACCATATCCTTGGCGGCCCGGGTCGGCATTGAGCCCGAAGTGACATTTACCGGAGGGGTTAGCCGCAACGTGGGCATGGTCAAGGCCTTGGAGGAAAAGCTGAACGTGAAACTCAACGTGAGCCCGGAGGCTCATTTTATGGGGGCCATTGGAGCGGCTCTTTTTGCCCTGGAGAAGGTGTTATGGAAGAAAGAATTATCGCCGGAATTGACTTAGGTTCGGGAAAAACCAAGGTCGTATTAATTAATCAGGATAAGCGCATGCTGGCGAAAAGTTTCGTCAAAACACAAGCGAACTTTTCCGCTGTGGCTGAAAATCTTTTAAACAGCGCTTTAGAAGCGGCCCATGCCGCAAGAAAAGACCTCGTCTACGTGGCCACGACAGGGCTTGGCAGAAACGCCGTCAGTTTTCGGGATATTGGGATCACGGATATCACGAGTTCAGCCATGGGAACCTATTTTCTTTTCCCAACGGCAGACTGCATCTTAGATATTGGGGCCCAGTCCAGCCGCGCCATCAAACTGGGGGAAAAGGGGCGGGTCAAGGCATTTAAGACCAACGACAAATGCGCCGCGGGTTCCGGCGGTTTCCTTGAGAAAGCCGCCAAATACCTGGAGGTTTCTCTGGAAAAAATGGGCACCTTGTCCTTGGTTGCCACGGATCCCCAGAAAATATCCAGCATCTGCGCGGTTTTGGCGGAGTCCGAAATCATCAGCCATGTCAGCGAGGGCAAAAAGGTGGAGGATATTATCCGGGGAGTCCACGATTCTCTGGCGGATAAAGCCAGCGCCCTTTTACGCCAGGTGGGTTTAAAGGAGGAGTTGGCTTTTGTTGGCGGCGTGGCCAATCAAGAGGGGATGATCGCGGCCCTGCAGGAAAAACTGGGAGTCAAGGTGAACGTTCCGGCAGACCCGGAATATGTTTGCGCGTTGGGCGCCGCCCTATTGGGCCTGGCGCGGTTTAGAAAATCCAAATGCGAGACGGCTCCGCAATCGTCGTTTTGAACTTCCAGGTCAACGGCCGCAAGCGCCGTTTGAAGACCTACGTCTGGCGCACGCTGCTCGAAATTCTAAGAGAGGACCTTCATTTAACCGGCACCAAGCACGGCTGCGAGACTGGGGAATGCGGCGCTTGCACCGTGATTTTAAACGGAAAGAACGTTTATTCCTGCCTGGTATTGGCCCCGCAGCTTGCGGGAACCAAAATTACAACCATTGAGGGAATGCCAGCCAAGCATCCTTTAATTGAGGCGTTTGTAGGTTCGGCGGCCATCCAGTGCGGCTACTGCACGCCGGGCATGATTATGGCCGCCAAATCTTATCTGGATGAAACCGATGCCGGGAAACAAACCAAGGCTCGGGAAATTAAGCATGCGCTTTCCGGAAATTTATGCCGCTGCGCCTCTTACAGCAAAATAGCGTCGGCGGTCCAAGCGGCTTGTCGCCGCAAGCAGAAAAACCGATGAATTTTATGTCCAAAAAAAGCTTCCGTTACATTAATAGTTCGGCGCCAAAGATTGACGCCTTGGCCAAAGCCCGTGGGAACGCAAAATACACGGATGACCTGGAGTTTGACCGCATGCTTTACGGCAAACTTCTTCGAAGCACCTTGGCCCATGGCCGGATTAAGAAAATCGATGTTTCCAAGGCGCGGGCTCTTCGCGGGGTTCGGGCAATCCTGACCGGCACGGATTTGCCGATACGATACGGGATTTTACCTGTCAGTCAGGATGAGCTGGCCTTGGCTTTGGGCAAGGTGCGCTATATCGGTGAGCCGGTTGCGGCTGTTGCCGCGACGAGCGAGGAGACAGCTTTTGAGGCCTTAAAACTCATTCGTGTGGAGTATGAGCCGATTGATCCGGTCCTTTCCATCAAAGACGCTCTGAAGTCCGTTCAAAGCGTTCACGACGAGGGCAATCTCCATAAAGCGGTGTCCCTTGAATTTGGACAAACGCAGTCCACGGGCGCGGATTACTCGCGCGAGGACCTCTTCTATTACGAGGGCAATACGCACCTGGCTTTGGAAGAGCATTCGGCCGTTGCTCTATGGCAAAAGGGAAGGCTTACCTTGCACAGCTCATCTCAAACACCCTTTCTTCTTAGGAAGATTTTGGCCAAGGCGCTCGAGATTCCTGAAACCAGCGTGCGCGTGAAAGTCGCCGCGGTCGGCGGCGGATTCGGAGGCAAGCTCGATCCCTTTGCGCATGAGATCTGCGCCGCAAAAATCGCCATGATCACGGGCCGGCCGGTTAAATTCACGCTCACTCGCGAGGAGGTTTTTTACTGCCACCGCGGCCGGCACCCCGCGGTTATGTGGATCAAGACGGACTGGAAGAAAGACGGGCGGCTTCTTGATATGCATTTTAAGGCCGCTTTGGACGGCGGCGCTTATGGCAGTTTTGGCGTTGTTTGCGTCTATTATCAAGGCGCGCTTCAACCCGTGACCTATAAAATTCCCCACTACCGGTTTGAGTCGGCGCGGTATTTCACCAACAAGCCGCCGTGCGGCCCCAAAAGAGGCCACGGCACGCCACAACCGCGTTTTGCGTTGGAAGTTCACCTCGATAAAGTGGCCGAAGAGCTGGGCCAGGACCCGGTCGCTTTGAGACTGAAAAATCTTATGACACCCGATAGCGTCACGGTCAATCAGCTTAAGGTGACCAGCTGCGGTTTGAATGCTTGCATTGAAAAGGTGGCGGAGGTTTCGGGGTTTCGTAGAAAGCATGGAAGATTGCCTCCCGGAAAAGGCGTGGGATTTGCTTTGGGAAGCTACCTTTGCGGCGCCGCGGTGCCTATCTACTGGAATGATGAGCCTCACACGACCGTTAGAATTACGGCCGGACGCAAGAGCGGGCTCACTGTTTATTGCGGCGCTACGGATATAGGCCAGGGTTGCGACATGGTGGTGGCTTCGGTTGTTGCCGAAATTTTGGGAATTTCCATACACAGATTGCGCTTGGTGATGGCGGATACGGACACAACGCCGCCGGACCTGGGCTCCTATTCGAGCCGCGTGACGCTGATGGCCGGCAATGCGGCCAAAGATGCGGCCGAGAAATTTAAATCCCAGGTTCTCGCGATCGCGGGGAAAAAAGAGACGTCCTTTGAGAGAACTCTTCAGTCGGCGCTCCGCAAGAAAAACCGCATTGAATCGAGCGGCAGTTACAAGCCTCCGGCGAAGTTGGGCAGATTCAAAGGCTCGGGCGTCGGGCCGTCGCCGGCTTACAGCTTTTCGGCTTGCGTGGCTGAAGTAACCTGCGATGTTGAAACCGGAGAAGTCGGCGTGTCAAAAATAACCTTTGCCCATGACATAGGCCGGGCCATCAACCGGCTTGCCGTTGAAGGACAAATTGAGGGAGGGATCGCCATGGCCCTGGGCGAAGCTTTTTTTGAGGAACAGGTTTATGACGAGCGCGGATTGCACCGCAAACCCTCCATCTTGGATTACAAGATTCCCACTATGGAGGATATGCCGGAACTGGAGATTTTTTTAGTTGAAACCGGGGACCCTGCCGGGCCCTTTGGAGCCAAGGAGGTTGGGCAGGGGCCGCTTCTTCCGGTGATCCCGGCCATTGCCAATGCCATTTATGACGCCGTTGGCGTGCGAATCGATGAAACCCCTTTTACACCGGAGAAGATTTTACTGGCTTTGGAAAGAAAGGCCATGGCCAGAGCGCCCAGGGTAGGTCCTGATAAGTTTCCCGATATCGTATTTCCCGAGCCGTTTGCGGTTCGCCCCGTGAGCGCGGTGCAGGCATCGTGTTGAGAATGCCGAGGCTCCAGTATTACCGGGCCAAAAGTCTTCAGGAAGCCGCGCGAATGCTTGCCGATGGCGGTTGCCAAGCCGCTATTTTAGGCGGGGGAACGGACCTTGTTCCCCGCATGAAACGCCGGCAGGAGAATTTTAAAGCCTTGATTGATGTGGGCGCGATAAGGCAATTGAGCCAAATAAGACGCGCAAAAAACAAGTTATATCTTGGCGCCGGCCTCAAGCTTTCTTTTTTGGCGCAAAGTTCCGAATTGAGTCAGTTCGCGGCTTTCAAGCAAGCGGCCGGCCTGGTTGCGACTCCGGCTATCAGGAACCAGGCGACCCTGGGAGGGAATCTTTGCATCCCGACGCGGTGTGTTTATTTTGACCGCAGCGACCAATGGAGGGAATCGTTGGGATTTTGCCTTCGCCATAAGGGCCTCGCGTGCCGCGCGGCGCCCGGTTCGGCCGTTTGTTTGGCTCCCATGAGCTCGGATTTGGCCCCGGTTTTAGTTGCTTTGGGCGCCCAAGTCCAGCTTGTCAGCCGGGACGGCGAGCGCGCGGCGCGTTTGGAGGAGTTTTATAAAAATGACGGCAAGGATCATTTGCAAAAGAGCGCGGGAGAGATCCTTGCTTGGGTCGCGGTGGAATCAGGCGTTTTTACCGACTCGGTTTATTTAAAGCTTAGCCGCCGCCATTCATTTGAATTTCCGTCCCTGGGAGTGGCCGTCGCTCTGTCGCGCAGGAAAGGAACAATTGACGCGGCAAAAATCGTGCTGGGCTCGATAGCCCCTTATCCGGTCGTGGCGCGGGAATCGCAAGATATTTTGATTGGGGGCAAGTTGTCGGATGAGCTTATTGCCAAAGCCGCCGGCGCGGCTGCCCGGCAAGCCACGCCGGTTGCCAATGCGGATTTATCGCCTTCTTATCGCAGGAAAATGATCGGCGTACTGCTTAAAAAAGCTCTGCATGAGATACGTCAGGCAGGATCATGAGAAACGGCGGCAATAACCAAGAACTCCGCGAGATTTATTTTAAAGCCAAGTCTCTTTTTCATGAAGGGAGGCTCCCGGTTTTAGCCACGATTCTTAATGTGGAGGGTTCTTCCTTCAGGCATCCGGGAACAAGACTGCTTTTTGGCGGCCCAGCGAAAAGGTTTAGCGCAGGGGAGTCACCCTTGCCCCCAGACCCGAGAACCAGTCCCGACGGTTCTCCCCGCGTGCTCGCGGGGCCCCTCGGAGCAGCGCCTCCGGCGCCCCAGGTGCCGCGAGCTCTGCGAACGGCCTCCGCTACTGGGTTCAAGGGTG
>JACQJO010000009.1 GCA_016205025.1 Elusimicrobiota bacterium | reverse complement strand
TGGGTTGTCTTCCTATGCGTCCCTGGGGCCACCCCTCATTTTACCAAGGAGTCGTTAACCTAGAAGGCTTCGCCTGGAAGGCGAGGGATATCCGGCCCCGACCCGCAATTGGAATTATACCCGGTAAGGTCCCCGGCGGATGCTTGCGGCGCGGCCGCCGCTATCACTGATGCTATTAAGAAACTCAAGCTTAATTGACGCATGTTACCTCCAAAAAAGATTCCGCATTTTTTTATTTTTTCTTAAAGTCCTTTTTTCGAGCATAAGCTAAGTATAAAACAGCCGGAAGTTATTGTCGTGGGCCCTTCGGCCCGAAAAGCCTAGGACCTTAGGGAACAGAAAAATAGGGACTTTAGTTTTTTAATTTTTTAGTTTTTTTACAACTTTTGATCGGGTTTATTAATTTTCACTAAATTCTTATAAGTAAAATTTTCGCAAAAGGCGACTTTTATTTTGCTTGAGCCAGTTGGCCCCTTAAATGTTCCAGCGCCCGGTCAAGAACCTCGTCTTTAACAGGAGTGGAGGCCTGGTCCTCTTGATAAAACTTGGAAATAAGCTGCTGCATCAAAACGAAATCATCGTCGGGCGCGACCTTGACTTCGATATCCGGCGTTAATCCGCCTTTGCCGTTTTCATCTTTTTGTACCCAACGGCCGGAGGGCAGGTAATATTTGGCTACGGTCATGTAAACGGCGTAGCCGGGTTCGGGAATATTTTCAAAATGAGTCTGAACAGAGCCTTTGCCAAAACTCCGACTTCCGACAAGCACGACGCGCCCGGAATCGCGCCCGTGGTCCTGGAGAGCCCCGGCCAAAACCTCGCTGGCCGAAGCGGAGCGGGCATTGATCAAAACAGCGATTTTCAGGTCTTGATATTGGCCGTCAAGCTTGGCGTGGTATTCGCGTTCCTGCACGATCCAATTAAGGATCTGAAACGGCCCGATAGATTTTTCGAAGCGAGGGTCCTCAAATATAGGGGAGTCAACGGATCTAAACTTTTCAGACACGATCAATTGGTCTTTTTTCAAAAAATTTCCCGAAATTTCAACCACCGAGTCCAGGTACCCGCCGGGGTTGTCGCGCAGATCAATGACTAAACTTTTCATGCCTTGGGACCTTAAATCCGCCAGCGCCTTGGCGAACTGCGGACTCGAGTTGATTTCAAAACCGATCAAGTGGATATACCCGATTTCTTCTTCAAGCATGGCGCTGCGTATTGAGGGCGACTCAACGCGAGCCCTTAATAATTCCACTTCCTTTTTCTTGGGAGGAGCGCGGGGATCTGACCCCTTGGAAATGATTCCCAACTTAACCGTTGAGCCCGGTTCGCCGCGAATAAAACTAACCGCCTCATCAAGGCTCATCGAAAAAACGTCTTGGCCGTTAACCGAAACGATGCGGTCCCCGCCTTTGATTCCAGCCCTAAAAGCCGGACCGCCGGGAAACGAGGCCTGAATCAAAATAGGCTCTTCGGGCTCGGGTTTCAAAACCAGCATGCCGACGCCGACATAAGAACTTTCCTGCCTGCTCAACAGTCGTTTAAAAGCCTCCGGGCGTAAAAGATAAGAATGGGGATCCAGGGCGCGCAACATCCCCTCAACGGCCGCGTCGCGCAATTTTTTGTTCGTATGAGCATTCGGATGAATGCCCTGGGCCAATTTTCTGACGAAATCCACATCTTCCAGAAGCCGGCCGGTGTCTATATCCGGCGCTTTTTCTTGCTGCTCGGATGGTTTTTGTTCCTGCGGATCAACCCGCGGGACAACGGCCAAGTTTGAAGGAGGGGCCAATAAAGAGGAACCGATTTTCAATCCGTCAATTCTTTGACGAAGCAATTCCTCTTGGGGAAGGATTTGAGCATGAATTTCTAAAGCCGCAAAAAGCGCCAGACAAAACAGCATGATGATCTTCTTAAACTTGCAAAATGCGCCGGGCATATCCTTATCAGTTTAGTGGGCGGAGGTTTTTTAACCAGGGCCCTTTGGGGCAATACAGACAGGGCCTTTAGACCTAGGGCTTATTTTTGTCAAAAATACCCGTTGAATTCAATAGAATATTTTGATGAAAAAAATATTGATCTACGGCGGCGGCGCGGCTCTGGGGCTGGGCGCGATCGTTCTGGTTGTTTTGTATTTTAATCTGGGCGCGATCGTTAAAACGGCGGTGGAAACCTTCGGGCCGCGCGTGACGCAAACCGAGGTCAGGGTTCGTTCCGTCGCTCTTTCTCCTTTTTCGGGCCGCGGCCGGGTCAAGGGTGTTTTCATCGGCAATCCGCCGGGATTTAAAACGCCGAGCGCTTTCGAGCTGTCGGAGGTCTTAATCGAGGTTGATTTAAAATCCTTCGGCGCGGACAAAGTGGTGATCAAAAAAATCGTCGTGGAGGGGCCGGTGATCACGATCGAAGGCGGCCTCTCTTCGAATAATCTCTCCAAGATTCAAAAAAACGCGCAGGCTTTTTCACCGGCGCCGGTTGGGTCCCGGGACAAAAAACCCCAAAAAGAAACGCGCCTTGAAATCGGCCTTTTCGCGGTTAAAAACGGCCGGGTCAACGTCAGCTTAACGGGCATGGGAGCCAAAACTCTCAAAGTTTCCCTTCCCGACATGGAAATCAAAGACATCGGCAAGCAGGGCAAGGGCGCCACGGCCGGCGAGGCGGCTCAAAAAATTATGGGAGCCGTCATAAAGGCGGCGCTTGGCGCCGGAGCCGGAGCCGGAACCCTGACCGCGACGCAAGACGCGGCCGAAGGCGCGTTAAATAAAATTAAAGGGCTGTTTAAAAAGCAAAAATAACCGCCTGTCTATTTTTTGATCCATTTCCAAAGCTGATCCGGCCCGATCGCGCGCGCCTCCTCGGCCACGGCGGCTTGGGCCAGGGCGCGGTCCCAGGTGACGACCGTGACGCTGCGGCCGTTAAAACGGTGGGCGCGGATGCGCTCCAAAATAACGGCGTCGGCCGAGGCATGGTCGGAAAAAAACAACCGCAGTCTTTCATCGGCTCCGGGGGATCGCAATTGACGAAAACTGCCGTCAAAAACAACTTCCGCCGCAACGGCGGGGGGCTGGCGCTTAACCCATTCGGATAAGGCGGATAAAAAATGCCGGGCGATGCCGTCTTGCTCGGCGTGGCTTGCGGGCAAAGGGCCGAATAAAGCGTGAACGGCGTTGGACCCGTCGACTAAAACCGTCTTGGCCATCAGCGATTCTTCACGGCCTATTCCTGCGCTTCTTCACGCTTGCGGCGGCTGGCGTTTAAGGTTTTTTTGCGCAACCGGATGTTTTTGGGCGTCACTTCGACTAATTCCGTTTCACTGATAAACTCCAAGGATTGCTCCAGCGTCAACTCCAAGGGCGGCGTTAGAACAATAGCTTCGTCGGTGGCTTTAGTGCGCATGTTGGTAAGCGCTTTTTCCTTGCAAGGGTTGACCACCAGGTCGTTTTCACGGCTGTTGATGCCGATGATCATTCCCCCATAAACCTCGATGCCGGTGCCGATGAAAAGGGTGCTTCTGGCCTGAAGGTTATCCAGGGCGTAACCGGTGGACGCGCCTTTTTCCATCGCGATTAAAACGCCGTTGGCGCGTTTGGCCGGGTCCGAAATTTTAGGGCCGTAACTGTGAAAACTGTGATGCATCATGCCGGTTCCTTTGGTGATCGCCATCAATTCCGTTTTAAATCCCATCAAAGCGCGCGACGCGATGACGTATTCGAATCGCGTGCGCGCCGTTCCTTCGGGCGTCATGTTGATGAATTTGGCTCCCCGGCGGCCCAAACATTCCAACATGGCGCCCTGATGCGCGTTTTCGGCGTCCACCACCAAATACTCCATGGGCTCGGTTGTTTGACCGTTGGTTTCTTTGAAAATAACCTCCGGACGCGAAACTGAAAGTTCGTAACCCTCGCGGCGCATGGTTTCGATCAAAATCGCCAAATGCAGTTCGCCGCGGCCGGACACCTTAAAATTGCCTTCTCCGGGCAAAATTTCGATCTTCAGGCCCACGTTGGTTTGCTGTTCCTTGGCCAATCGCTCGCGCAGATGCCGGGCGGTAACGAATTTCCCCTCCCGGCCGCTCATAGGGCTGTCGTTGACCATGAACTCCATGGATAGCGTGGGCTCATCAATTTCAAGGGGAGGCAGAGCCATCGGATCTTCCGCCGAGGCGACCGTGTCGCCCACGTTGATTGTTTCAGCGCCCGCGACGGTGACAATATCGCCGGCGCGCACTTCCTGGACTTCGCGCTTGGTTAACCCGTAAAACTTTTTAAGCATGGTGGCTTTATGGCGCGTAATTTGGCCATCCGGTTTCATGAGTGAAAAGGTTTGATTTTTAGTCAGCCGGCCGTTTAAAATTCTTCCGATGCCGATCTTGCCCAAATAATTATCGTAATCCAGCATGGTGACCAGCATCTGAAGCGGCTTGTGTTCGTCCACCAAGGGACCGGGGACCGCTTTCAGAATGGTTTCAAACAAAGGAACAAGGTCGGTTCCGGGCGCGGGCGATAAACTGGCCCAGCCCTCGCGGCCCGCGGCGTACACCACCGGAAATTCCATTTGAGGGTCCGAGGCTCCCAAATCAATAAAAAGCCCAAAAACTTTGTCCAAGGCTTCTTGAGGACGGATATTAGGCCGGTCCATTTTATTGATAACGACGATAGGGCGAAGGCCAAGAGCCAGGGCTTTGCGCAAAACAAAACGCGTCTGCGGCATGGGTCCCTCAACCGCATCCACTAAAAGAAGGGCGCCGTCCACCATCTTCAAAATGCGCTCCACTTCCGAGCCGAAATCAGCGTGACCGGGCGTGTCCGCGATATTGATGGTGACCTCTTTATAGGGAACGGAGGTGTTTTTGGCCAAAATGGTGATGCCGCGCTCGCGTTCCAATTCATTGGAATCAAGAACCATTTCTTGAGCCTCATCCGCTTTAACGGTAAAGGTTCCGGTTTGCTTAAACATCGCGTCCACCAGCGTTGTTTTGCCGTGGTCAACGTGGGCGATGATGGCTATATTGCGCAGGTCTTGTCTTCTGTATTGCATGGAACTTAAACTTAGGTGGCCACGCCTAACCGGAAACGCGGGTAAGCTGCGTTAGATTTTAGCAGGGAATTAGGCTTGGTTTTGCGCCAAAACAAAGGCGGCTTGGCTGACGTAACGGTAGGCATGAGCCATGGCTTTGCCGGAACCACCGGCGAGTTGGGTTAAACTGATCCATTGATCAAGGCCCAGCTTTTGAGCGACAGCCGGCGCATCGCGGTCCGCTTGGCCAAAAATGCCCCAAACCTTTTTCCCGGCTTTCTTGGCGCGCTCGGACAACACGCCGGGCGCTTTGCCGTAAAGAGTTTGTCGATCCAGCTTTCCTTCGCCCACGATCACGATGTCCGCCTCTTGGATCAGCCGTTCGGCGTTTAGAATCTCTAAAAGGGTTTTAGTGCCTGGCAAAATTTTTCCCCGGCCAAAAGCCAAAATCGCGGCGCCCAGGCCGCCGGCCGCTCCGGCGCCGGGGGCGCCGCCGACGCAAAGGCCCAGATCTCGCTTGACCAAAGAGTCCCAACGCTTAAAATGCCGCTCGATGGCCGCAACTTGGCTGGGCGTGGCTCCCTTTTGAGGCGCGTAAACGCGGGTTGACCCCAGCTTTCCCAAAAGCGGGTTGACGACATCGCAAAGACCAAAAATTTTAACCCGGCCCAAACGCGGGTTAACGCCGGAGGAATCGATCCTATCGAGCAACCCGATGCCAGCCGCGCCCCGAGGGATTGCCCGGCCCCGGCCATCTAAAAGCCGGTATCCCAAAGCCTGGGCCATGCCACAGCCGGCGTCCTGGGTGGCGGTGCCGCCTAAACCAAGATAAATTTGAGCGGCGCCGTTCTCCAGAGCATGCCGGATCGCCTGGCCCACGCCGAATGAGGTGGCGCGCATGGGATCCCTGCGGCCGGGCGCGATCTGGGCCAAGCCGCAAATTTTGGCCGCCTCAATAAAAGCGGTTTTATGGCCTTCCAGCGTTCCCATCAGATACCGCGACCGGATCGGCCGGCCCAAAGGTCCGGTCACCGTGACGGCCACCAGCCGCAAGACGCGGCCCGATTGAACGGCCTCCAGAAAGCCGTCGCCGCCATCGCTCACCGGCATTAAAACGATTTTAACGCCCGAACCCGCCCCTTTTTTGATCCCTGTGGCTGCAGCCAAGCAAGCCTGCTTAGCGGTTAAACTGGACTTAAAAGCGGTCAGGACCAATAAAATCTTCAAGGAATCCATTCTAAAATTTCCTAAACTTAAAAATAACGGGCGCAGGGGCCATTATGTCTAAAAAAATACTGGTTGTTGACGATGACGAATCCATCTGCGAACTGCTGAAGTTCGTCTTGGAACGCGACGGCTTCGGCGTGGTCCTGGCCAAAGACGGCGAACAAGCCCTGCGCTACGCCGAAGCGGAACAACCGGACCTGATTCTGCTGGATTTGATGCTGCCGAGGTACGGCGGTTTCGAAATTTTGCGGCAGCTGCAGAAGCCTAAAACCGGCTCCATCCAAATTATCGTGATGACCGGGCGTTATACCGATCGCTCGACGCAGGAGCTGATCCGAGGGGAATCAAACGTGGTAGACTTCATGGAAAAACCGATCAATACCGCGGCCCTGGTCGCGCGCATCCATACCCTGCTCAAAACCTCCCCTCCCGCGCCATAACCGCCGATGCCCAATCCGGACCCGGCCCAACAACAAGAAAAACAAACACAGCGCGGGTGGGCGGCAAAAATCGGTTTCCTGGCCGCAACCATAGCGGCTGTTTACGGCCTCATTTTAGGCGACTTATGGCTCCGGGCGCGCCAATCCTACCGCGAAGGAGAGAAATATCTCGGGTGGCACCGCGATCCTCAAGCCAAGCGCGCCGGCGTGGATCGGGAATTTCAAGATTGGAAAGCCAAGCTGGACCAACTTTTTAAAAAGAAAAGAATTTCCCAAGCCGATTACCAGGAGCGCCTGGAGCTGGCGGAATTCGACCGAAATGAAAAAATCAAGGAAAGCTCGGTCAAGTACGCCTATATTTGGTTTCAAACAACGGCGGAGTTGTTTTCGCCTCCGGACAACGTTTGGGTCCGCCGGGCTCGGGAAAAAATGGTAGAAACAAAGGAGCTGTGGAAGAAAGAGCTCACGGCTAACAAAATTCCTTTCGAAGACTATATGCTCGAATGAACCTATTCGAATACCAAGCCAAATCGCTTCTCAAACAGCATGGTCTGCCGGTGGGCCGCTCGGTCTTAATTAAAACTAAAAAAGACCTGGCGTTGATCAAAGAAGGACTGTTTCGTTCGGGCTACGTGGTTAAAGCCCAGGTGCTGGCCGGAGGCCGGGGCAAGGCTGGGGGTGTTAAAATCGTCAAAAGAGCTGACGAAGCCCGCGCCCTGGCCGGACAGATGCTGGGCTCCAACATCGAAACCTACCAGACGGCCGGCGCTGCGGTTAAAATCGAGGCGGTTTTGATCGCGGAAAAGGTAGCGATCGAACAAGAATTCTATTTCGCGGTAACGTTAAGCCGCAAACGCGGGCAAGCGGTAATTCTTGTTTCCTCGGCCGGCGGCACCGAGGTTGAGGCGGCGAACGCCGGCGCTCTTCGGGAAATTCCGATTGACCCCTGGACCGGGGTCAGAAACCACGCCCTGCGCGAGGCGGCCGTGGAAACCCTTAACATTCCGGCGCCATGGATCAACAACTTCATCGAATTTGGCCGTAAAGCGGCTCGGATTTACGCCGAAGGCGAATTCTCCCTCCTGGAAATCAATCCTCTGGCTTTAACGCCTAAAGGTTTTTTGGCGGTGGACGCCAAAATCAACCTGGAGGAAAACGCTCTGTTTAGACAGCCGGATTCCCTCAAGTTTTCCGAAGAAAACCAAAAATTGCTCCCGGCATTGGAGCGCAAGGCCAAGGACTTGGGCGTTTCTTATATCCCCATCGGAGGCCGGATCGGATGCTTGGTTAACGGCGCCGGGCTGGCTATGGCCACCATGGACCTGATCGCCAGTCACGGCCAAAAGCCGGCCAATTTCCTGGACGTCGGGGGCGGAGCCAACGTTGACCAAGTAAAAGGCGCGTTCGAAATTCTGCTGGCCGATAAACGGCTTAGCGCTATTTTTGTCAATATTTTCGGCGGCATCATGCGCTGCGACCTGATCGCCCAGGCCCTGGTTGAGGCCGACAAAAAAACAAATCTGAAGGTGCCGCTGGTGGCGCGGCTGTTGGGCAACAACGTGGATCAAGCGCGCGAAATCCTCTCGAAAGCCCGCCTGACTCAAGTTGAGGTTCATGATGATCTGGAAAAAGCGGTAGTTTCGGTTTGTCAAAAGGTGCACGGCAATGGCGATTCTGGTCGATAAAAACACGCGGGTCGTTGTTCAGGGAATCACCGGAAAAACTGGCGCTTTCCACAGCGAAATTTCGATCAAGCTTGGAACCAATGTTGTGGCCGGGGTCAGTCCCGGCAAGGGCGGCCAGCAATTTCTGAATGTCCCGGTCTTTGATACAGTGGAGCGCGCCGTCAAACAGGCGGGGCCCATCGGCGCCTCCGTCATTTTCGTTCCGGCTCCCGGCGCGTTCGAAGCGATCGCGGAGGCGGCGGAGTCCGGCATTAAGTTGATCGTGGTGATCACGGAAGGGCTGCCGGTGGCAGACATGGTTAAAGCCAAAAAAATGCTGGCCGGCCGCGATATCGCGCTGGTCGGTCCGAATTGCCCAGGCATTCTGGTGCCCGGACAATGCCGCTTAGGCATTATCCCCGGAACTCTGACGCCGCCCGGCCCGATTGGGGTCGTTTCCCGCTCCGGAACACTGACCTATGAAGCGGCTCATCAAATCGCCCAGGCCGGCTTGGGGATTTCGACGGTGGTGGGCATTGGCGGAGATCCGGTGATTGGAACGGATTTTATCCGGGTCTTATCTTTGTTTGATCAGGATCCTCAAACCGAAGCCGTCCTGATGATCGGAGAAATCGGAGGGCCCATGGAAGAGGAAGCCGCTATTTTTTGGAAGGAACGCTTGAAAAAAACAAAACCGCTGTACGCCTTCATCGCGGGACAAACCGCGCCCCCCGGAAAACGCATGGGCCATGCCGGCGCCCTGATCGAAGGCAAGCGCGACTCCGCCGCGGCCAAGATCGAGGCCCTCAAAAGCCATGGAGTCGCCGTCATCGACGCCTTGACCGCCATGGGCCGGGTGGTGCAAACATCCAGCCAAACGAGCCTGAAGGCTTAGCCAAATTTCCTCTTGCGCAACAATCTTGACGCTGTTAGACTAAAACCGTGATGGAAAACCTCCACCAAAAAACAGTTTCTTCTTTAGTCAAACAAAGCAGTACGGTTTTTGTGGATCCCAATAAAAATTCCAAGGCTAAAACGACTAAAACAAGCAAGCACCGGGCCCTAAAACTGATCGCTTCTCCAGTCGTGGGGTTTATTTCACTTTTTTACCTGACCGGCCTCCTGGAACGGCTGGATTACGGCTATATTGATTTTCTTTTTAACACCCGCCTAACTTTCTGGGGCGTCAATGAAATCGATCCTGGGATCGTCCTGGCCGCTCTGGATGAAAAATCCATAGCGGAGATCGGCAGCGTCCCTTGGCCGCGAAGCGTTTATGGACAACTGTTCGATAAATTAAAAAAACATAAGACGGAGGTCGTGGCGGTTGATGTGTTGTTTACCGAGCCCGACCGGCGCCATCCCGAAGACGACCAAGCCCTGGTGGATGCTACGCGACGCTGGAAAAAAGGCATTATTCACTCCTTCTTCGAAACCGTTCAGCCGGATAAAAGCGGCATGACCACGATTCAACAGATCATGCCCTTTGACGGGCTGCGGCGAACTCCGGCCCGCGTGGCGTTTGTCGACGACACCAAGCTCGAAGGAAGCCAAATTATTTCCTCCAAAGACAGAGACGGGTTTATGCGCCGCACATTCCTGGCCAAACAGACGGCCGGCGGGGATTACGCCTTGTCCTTGGGAGCCGAGGTTTTTGCCGCTTTAAAAGGCTTGACCGCGCAGCAATTCATGGGCAACTACCCGGCCGAGATTAATGTTAATTTCCCCGGTGTGCACAAAAACAAAACAACGGAAGGAAAAATTATCGTGACCGAGCCCTATCCCGCGATTTCCATCACCGATATCATCCACGACCGCCTGGAACCGGCGGCGCGCCAGCAGCTGCGGGGGGCCATCGTTTTCGTCGGATCAATCGCGACCGGATACTACGATCACTTCCCCACGCCGTATGTTCCCATGGCGCCGGGCGTGGGCATTCATATCTACGCCTTAAACAATCTTTTAAAAAATAACTACCTTAAAATAACCCCTTCAACGGTGACCTTATTTTTGATCGTGGCGGTCGGATTGTTAGTGGCTGTTTTCTTAGAGCAGTATTCGGCCAGAACCAACGTCATAATCTTGGGTCCGCTCCTCTTGGGGATGTTCGGGCTGTCCGTCTATCTTTTTGTTTATCACAACATCGTTTTTCCGGTGTTGATACCGGCGGTAACGGGATTACTCACCATGGCCGGCGTCACTTTGTACCGGGTGGCTGTCGAAGAAAAAGAGAAGCGCTGGATCAAGTCCACCTTCAGCCAGTATCTCTCCCCCAAAGTGGTTTCACTCTTGGTGGAAAACCCGGACGCCTTGAGCCTGGGCGGACAAAAACGCGACATCACCGTTTTATTTCTTGACATCCAGGGGTTCACCACCATTTCGGAAAAAATGCCGCCCGATGAACTGACCAAACTCTTAAACAAATACCTGACGCTGTTCACCGACGTGATCTTAAAATACGACGGTGTGGTGGATAAGTTCATCGGCGACGCGGTGATGGCCTTTTGGAACGCGCCGTTTGAGCAACCCAAGCATCAACTATCCGCCTGCCTGGCGGCCTTGGAAATCCACGAAAAGGTCAAGGAGATGGGCGCTCAAGAACCCATGCCGATTAAAGTCCGGGTCGGCATTCACGGCGGCCCCATGATCGTGGGCAACATGGGAAGCCAAGCGCGATTCAACTACACCGTAGTGGGCGACAATGTGAATTTGGCCAGCCGGCTTGAGGGGGCCAACAAATTTTTCAAAACAGCGCTATTAATTTCAGAAGATATCTACCGCGCGGTCGAAGGCGAAATCGCGGCCAGAGAACTCGGGCCCGTCAGGGTGGTGGGTAAAGAAAACCCCATTGGCGTTTACGAACTGATCGGGCGCGGCAACGGAGCCTTCGGCTTGATTGATCCGGCTTTGGACGCTTGGAGACAGGCGATGGCCAAGCTCAAAGAGGGGGACTTGAAAACAGGCCGAAAACTATTCGAGGAGTACCTGCAGGCTCATCGGGATGATCCGACGGCTCTGTATTACCTAAAATTAATCGAATCCAAAAAAATAGACAGTCTGGTTATCAATCTGGCGGAAAAATAAATGATCATTTTTTGGCGGCTGGTTTTAGGGCATTTTCTGGCGGATTTTACCTTGCAAACAAACCGCATCAATGCCTGGAAACGGTCTTCCGCTATGGGCATGATGATCCACTGCCTGATCCATCCGATCTGCTACCTGTCCCTCATCTACCCTTACCTAGGCAGCGTTTGGATAACCCTGCGGGGCATTCCGATCCACGGCATCACCGCAGTCGGCCTGATCGCTTTGCTGCATTACATCGAAGACGCCTGGCGCGTGGCCGTCATCAGCAAGCACAGAAATTTAGACACCACGCTTTATCTCATCTGGGATCAGGTAATTCATCTGTCCGTCATCTTCATTTTCTTCGGGGAAACACCGGGGGATTCCGGCCTGATCATTCCGGAGCTGTGGCCCGTGATCTTGATCCTGACGATCATCGCCACGCATTTCTCCGTGGTTTTGATCTATTTCATCGAAAAGGACCTCTACGGCAAGCCCTACCCGAACGATACCGAAAAATATGTGGCCATCGCTGAACGGGGGTTGGCTTTCGCGGGAATTCTAACCATCCCCAGCGTTCATTTGGCTTTGGCCGTTGTCTTGACAGCTCTGACCATGCCCAGGATCATAATGGCGACTCGATTCAAACCCAACGAGTTGGGACTGCCGCCCAATTTTTCTTGGGCCTTCGGCGCGGTGATCGCGGTGGCGGCGGGACTACTGGGCCGCCTGCTCTTGGCCTAAATAACTTTCGATAGGGTGCTTCTGGGAAAGCTGCAGCAAAAGCTGGTTTAAAGTGGCCAGCGCCTCTTCCGACTGTACGCGGCGGGAAAACGCGTCCGCTTCCTTGGCCCAAGCCGCAGCGGTGCGCGTGGGCGAATAGACATGATAAAGCCACTGGAGCTCGGAAGGGCTGGGCGGAAAGCTCCAGGAAACCAAGGCGCGAAACTTCATGTCGGTCAAATCTTTGGATCGCTCGGCCTCCAGCTCTTTGGGGAGAATCCCCAAGGTGCGCATGGCGAACTGATAATACTTGGCCGGATCAAACCGGCCGTCGGTCTGGAACGCCGGACGGCTGGCGATATCTTGGGCCACTTCGCGGCCGGTGGAACGCAAACCCCAGGCCCGGGCCTCCAGGGTCACCAACTCCCTAATGATCAGCTCTCTTAAAACATTATTTTTAAGATTCCCCTCAACCTCCGGGGTCATCTCTAGTTCGGGATTGTCCGCTTTCATTCCTTCCAACGCCTGTCGATAGCTCATTTCAAAAAGCTGACGGCCGATTTTCGCCTTGCCCACCTTGGCCGCCACATTGCGCGTGTCCCAAGCTAAAAAAAAGTAGCTTCCCACGCCCACGAAAATGCTGAAAAAGAAAGAAAGAAGCGTCAGGAGCAAAAAAAAGTTCTTGTGTTTTCTGATAAAACGCAATGGCGTGTGGTTCCTTAAATTTTATTTGGCCGCGACACCGGCCAGCGTCGCCGTCTTTTTCACCGCTGACGCCTCATGGCTGTTAGCATGGGGCGTCTCCAAGCTCTCGATGTTCATGGTGCAGGTTCCGTCAAAAACCGCGCCGTCTTCGATATGCAGAGATTTCGTGCGGATGTCTCCGATGACCTGGCCTTTCGCTAAAATCTGGACCTGTTTGGCGGCCTGGATATTGCCCACCACCTTGCCGCCCACGATCACGGTTTCGCAGGTGATATCGCCCTGCACCTGGCCCGCTTCCCCGATGACCACGTGCTTGGCGTCATAAATGTCGCCCTCCACTTTTCCGTCCACAATCAAAGAGCCGTGCGTACGAATGGTGCCCTGAACAAAAGCCTCCGCAGCGATGATCGATTTAATCCGGGAATCCCCCGACGACGCCGAATTATTCGCGCCAAACATAAATTTCTCCTCCCCCTAACGGTCAGGCCCGCCGCGGCCATCAGGAAAAACAATCATTGAAGGCGCAGTGGCCACATTGGCCATCGAATCTTTTAAAGCGTCATAACCCTTGCCTTGAACTACTTTAAATGGATTGACCGGCCGGCCGTGCTGCCAAACCTCAAAATGCAGATGACTGCCGGTGGAGCGCCCCGTTGTGCCCATATAGGCGATGATATCGCCCGCACGCGCGTATTGACCTTTAGAAATCGCGATTTTGGATGTATGCCCATAAAGAGTTGAGTAGCCGAATCCATGATCTAAAATAACGGTTCGTCCATAACCGCTCATCCAGCCCGCGTAACGGACAATGCCCGCCGCGGCCGCACGGATAGGCGTTCCCTCCGCGTTGGCGATGTCAACTCCGCGATGATGATCCATGCTCTCGTCAGGCTGGTGAAAAGGGCTTACCCTCATGCCGTAACGTGACGTCAAGGCTCCGATGGCCGGCCAGTCGGCCGGAATAGCGCGCTCACGGCTGATTTTATTGTAGCGCTCCATCAAAAGAGAAGTGGCTTGCGATCTCAGATCGCTAGAATTTTTTTCAAAAAAATCTTTCTCCTTGCGCAGGTGCGCCAGCGTTCCTTGCGAAATTTTTCCGGCTAAAATTCTCGAGAGTGTATCCATCGGACGAATCGCTTGCGCCACCTGATGGGTTAGAATCTCCGCATTTTGATTGGCCGAGGTTGGATTGCTCTCTCTGACCGTCAGATAACGCAAATCCGCCGCCAAAAAAGCGAGCCCTTGGGCTACCTCCCGCATCTGGCCTACCTCCCGCGCCAAGACCTGAACCCTGGTTTTATAGAGCTCGGCTTCAGCCAAGGAAATCAGAAGATTGCCCCCTTGAACAAAAAAGGCGAAACCGGCCAGGGTGACGCCGGACCATAACGCCAGACAGCCCAGAACCCCCCCTAAAGTGACGTTAAAACTGCGGCATCGGCCCAGCTGATGAGGCGCCACCAGCACGGTATAACGCCACGAAAGCAATTTCCCAACTAAGTAAAATAGTCTCACCCTATCTTTTATAGCAGATCAACTTTGGGGGCGCAATGGGAGTCCCCGCGCTAAACTATGGAATCACGCTTTAATTACCTGACCGCCGAGCCCCTGTGGCTTGAAGCCTGGAGCCAGAGCGGGCTGGGCCGCCCGAACCGCCAGGCCGGCAAGGCCTTATTTACCATGGTCATTCCTCCTCCCAATATTACCGGCAGTTTGCATATGGGCCATGCCTTGGATAACATTCTGCCCGACTGCCTGCTAAGACTGTATCTGATGCGCGGATCGGACGTTTTGAGAGTCCCGGGAACGGACCACGCCGGCATCGCCACTCAATATGTGGTTGAAAAAAACCTCAAAATTCAAGGCATCGACCGCAACGCCTTAAAAAGAGAGGAGTTCGAAAACATCATTAAGGAATGGGCCGAAAAGACCAAGACCGGCATTTTGGGTCAGTTGGTCAAAATGGGCTGCGCGATGGATTTCTCCCGCGCTCGATTCACCATGGATGAAACCTGCAGCCGGGCGGTCCGATTCGCGTTTAAATCACTTTTTGATGCGCGCCTGATCTATCAGGCGGATCGCTTGATCAGCTGGTGCCCTAGGTGCCGCTCCGCTCTTTCGGACCTGGAACTCGAATGGCAAACGTCGCGCGGGCAGTTGCATTATCTGAAATACCCAATGATCGGCGGCGGATTTATTACGGTGGCCACCACGCGGCCCGAAACCATGCTGGGCGACGCCGCGGTAGCCGTCAATCCGAAAGACCCCCGCTACGAAAAATTCGTGGGCAAAAAAATTCTTTTGCCCCTAATGAAACGCGAAATTCCGGTTATCGCGGACCGGCGCGTGGAGTCCGATTTCGGCACCGGCGCGGTCAAAGTTACGCCGGCTCATGATCCCCTGGATTGGGCCATCGGTCACGATCACGGCCTACCTTTATATAGCGTTATCGGGGAAGACGGCAACCTGACCGACGCGGCCGGGCCTTACCGGCGCCTTTCTATTAAGGAAGCGCGAAAAAAGGTGCTGGACGATCTCAAGACACAAGAGTTGTTGGAACGCGAGGAGCCTTACACTCATAACACCGCCGTCTGTTACCGTTGCGCCACGAGCGTTGAACCGCTGGTGTCCAAACAATGGTTTCTTCAAATGGCGCCCCTGCGCGACCTGGCGGTGGCGGCGTTTGAAAAAAACGGCCAACCTAAATTTTATCCGGAACATTGGGGAGAGATTTATCTGAATTGGCTTAAAAACCTCAAAGACTGGTGCTTATCGCGCCAAATCATCTGGGGCCACCGGATCCCGGTATGGTATTGCGAAAAATGCCCACCCATCTGCGCCACGGAAACTCCGGTCAAATGCCCCTCCTGCGGCAATGCCGGTTTAAAACAAGACCCGGACGTTTTAGACACCTGGTTTTCCTCCTCACTTTGGCCGATGAGCGTTTTCGGCTGGCCGCAGGAAACCGAGGATTTCAAACGATTTTATCCGACCAGCCTGATGGTGACGGGTTACGATATCACCTATCTCTGGGTCGCGCGCATGATCATGATGGGACTGCATTTCACCAAACAGGTTCCTTTCGCCGAGGTCTACCTTCACGGCCTAGTGCGCGACGAGAAAGGCAGGAAGATGTCCAAGACCTTGGGCAACGTGATCGACCCCCAAGAAATCCAAAAAGAGTACGGAACCGACGCTTTAAGATACGGCGTATTAATTAAATCTCAGCCCGGAAAAGACACCCCCTTAAATAAAGACATCTTCGTGGGAGCCAAAAACTTCGTGACCAAACTCTGGAACGCGGGAAGGTTTCTTAAACTCGAACATTCCAAGGAGTCCGCCAAGCCAGGGCCACGCTCTCAACAAGAACTGCTCGCGATCTTGGATCAACACGCGCACCCAAGCGACTGGTGGGCCATCGGCCAGTTCAATGAAACCCTGGCCGCGGCGCAAAGTCATCTTGAGCGCCTGGACGCCGGGGGCGCCTTAAGAAAAATCTACGACAGTTTCTGGGGGAGCTTCTGCGACTGGCACATTGAGATCGTCAAATTGCGCCGCGGCGGCTGCGGCCCGGCCGTGGGACTCGCGATCTACCGGGATTTCATAAAAATCCTTCAGCCCTTCATCCCTTTTGTCACTCATGAAATTGCCAAGGAGCTGGGAAACGAAAATTCCGGCCAAGAGGCCGTCTTGGCCCGGGAAACTTGGCCCGCGCCATGGCCCCGCGCTCCCAAAGCGGCCGAGGCGAGCCGGCTCTGGTGGCGCGCCTTCTCTTCGATCGTGACCGAAATGCGAATCATCCGCAATGATTTTCAAATCAATCCCGGCCAAGAGATGATTTTTTCCGCGGCTAACGGCGAAATTTCTCCGGAGGACATGAGCCTGGTCGAAAAATTGACCAAATCCAAAAGAGTCAACCAGGCCGATGGGCGGGCCAGGGTGCGCCGGACCATCGGCAGCGGAACATGGGAACTGACCGTATTCTTCGACAAAGAATGGAACCCGGCCAAGGAAACGGCGCGGCTGGCCGGCCAAGTGGGCGAGCTTGAAAAAGCGATCGCGCGGCTGCGGGATCTGTTGGAAAAAAGCGATTTCTCCTCCAAGGCGCCTTCCGACGTGGTAGAGAAAGAACGCGCACGGCTTGAAGGGCTGCGCGGGCGCAAAGCCAAGCTGTCGGATTATTTAACCCAACTGGGCGGTTAGAACCACCGCGCCTTCCCATTTTTCTAAGATACCAGTGATGCTTGTTCTGGCGACTCAAAACAAAAACAAAATAAAAGAAATGACCGGACTCTTAGGCGCCGTCCCCTGGCGCGCCGTCGATTCTTCTTGGAGCGCGGCGGAAACCGCCGAAAGCTTAATCGGCAACGCTCTCTTAAAGGCCGCGGCGGCGCGCAGTCAATGTCAAGGAAATGAAATTTCGCTGGCCGATGATACGGGTCTTTTTGTCGGCGCTCTGGGCGGAGCGCCGGGCGTGATCTCGGCGCGCTATGCGGGTGCCAATGTCGCCTTCGAAGAAAACATCAAAAAGCTCCTGGCTGAAATGAAAAATTTAGGGCCCAAAGAACGCGGCGCGGTTTTTATCACGGTAACGGCGCTGGCTTATCCCGACGGCCGCCTGGTGGCTGGCTGCGGCCGGATCGAAGGCGAAATTCTTCGAGAACCCGAAGGGGCCGGCGGGTTCGGCTACGATCCGATTTTTTTCTGCCCGGCGCTGGGCAAGACGCTGGCCCAGCTGACCCTGGAAGAAAAGAACAGCTTCAGCCACAGGGCTCAAGCGGTCAAAACGATCCTGCCTTATATCAAACAAGAAGAACCACGGACCGCAAGCGCCGGAAAGATTTTCAATAAGGGGGGCTAGGCATGAAAAAATGGATAGGAATTTTTTTGGTTTTACTGATTGGCTGCGCCAAGAAATCGCTGGTTAAAAAAGACGGCCCGGCGCCTGACGCCGAAACGGTCAAGCAGGAGGATATCGAGCTCCCATTAAGGGGCAAGGAATTTTCCCCTCTTAAGGAACTGGGGATTGTTTATTTCGATCTCGACGCGGCGGATCTGAAACCCGAAATGATCGCAGTGACTCAAAAAAACGCGGAGTTTCTAAAGACTCATCCGGAACTGGAGGCGCGGCTGGACGGCCACTGCGATGAACGGGGAACCACGGAATATAACCTGGCGCTCGGGCAGCGCCGCGCCGGCGCCATCCGCGCTTACTATAAGGGATTGGGCGTTGCCGGCAATAGGATGGGCACCCAGAGCTGGGGTGAAGAAAAACCGGCCTGCGCCGAACTCACCGAAGAGTGCTACGACCAAAACCGCCGCGTCGAAACCTGGGTCCGAACCAAAGAGAAGCCCGTAAAAGACAAAAAGAAAAAGGTAAAAACCAAGAAAGAAGCTGCGCCGTGAATTTAAAAATGAAAATTCCAACCCTATCTACTATCTACTATCTACTATCTACTATCCTTTTATCCTCCTGCATCGCCACCAGGGAAGACGTGGCCGGCATCGAGGTTCAGGTCGCCCGGCTGGAAAAAAACATGGGCTCTCTTGAAAAAAAACAGGCGGAACTGGCCCAGCGTTTAGATGAAATCAAACGCCCGGTTGAAAATCTCAACTCCAATCTCAATGACACCCAAAATCTCTTAAACAACTTTAATCCGAAATTTGAGGAGCTCCGGTCGCTGGTTGAGGCTTTAAGAAAAGACATGGCGGAACGCGTCTCCGGCGTCACCAAAAAACTGACCGACGTCGAACAGAATCTGCAAACCCGCCTGGCCGCCAGAAAAAACTCCGGCTCAAGCCCAAAGACGGCCGGACCGAAAGCCAACGGCAGCCCAGCCGGCGCGGCGTCCGCCGGCGCGCCGGATTCCGCCGCGGACGCGCCCCTGAAGCTGTTTCAAGGCGCTTACAAAGATTACCTGGCCCAGCGTTGGGATCTCGCCGACAGCGGATTCGCCGGTTACCTAAAAAACTACCCCCAGGGAAGCATGGCTGATAAAAGTCTTTATTACAGGGCTTTAAGCTTAAAACAAAAGAAGATGGCGTCCGACGCTCATGAAAGTTTGGATCAACTGACCGCCCGCTTTCCCAAAAGCAACGTGGCCCGAGCCGGCATGCTGGAAAAAGCGAAGCTCTATCTGGATGAATCCAAAACCACCGAAGCGGAAGGCATGTTGGAATACCTGGTCATGACGCACCCCAAAACCAAAGAGGCCGAAGAGGCCAAAGAGCTCTTGAAAAAAATTCCCCACAAATAACAGGTCCTTGGCTATAAAAGGTTTCTTCGCCTCTGTCGCCTTTGCGGCCTTTTTCGCCTCTGTCGCCTTCCCCCAAGACGCTCCCCAAGTGCGCACCGGCATCAAAGAAATCTTCGGTGAATCGCGCGCCGCGCAGGCCAAGCTGGGTTTGGTCAATAATCCTTCGGCCAACGAAGAAGAACGGGCCTTGTCCGACATCGTGCGCATGGACTTGGAATTAATTGGGCTGGTGGAAATCACGGAGCTCGAAGCTAAAGATGTTTCAAATTTCAACTACCCCAGGCTTGAAATCAAAGCGGTTAAATCCAAGAAAGGCTACGCGGCCCATGTCAATCTCGCGGCCGGCCAGGAAACGCTCGCCTCCAAAAACTTCAACGCTCCCGATCAAACTAAAACCCGGCGCATCGGACACAAAATAGCGGAGATGACTCTAAAATCTCTGACTGGTGAAAAAGGATTTTTTACGTCGCGCATCGCCTTCACTTTGCGCTCTCAAAAAAATAAAAACATCAAGGAACTCTGGGTCGCGGATTGGGACGGAAAAAACGCCGCGGCCGTAACGCAGTGGTCAACGGTATCCATGCTCCCGGCCTTCAGCCCCGATGGCCGCGAAATCGCTTTCACGTCCTACAGAGAAGGCAATCCCGATCTCTATATTCATGATCTAGTGACCAATGCGACGCGGCTTTTCTCCGGCCTTCAGGGCCTTAATGCCTCGGCCAGCTTCGATCCTCTGGGCCAAGGCGTGGCGGTCACTCTTTCACGCGGGCAAGACCCCAACCTCTACCTCATTTCGCGGGAAGGGAAAATCTTAAACCGCTTAACCAGCACCATGGGCGTGGATACCGCGGCCACCTTCTCCCCCAACGGCCAAGAGATCGCTTTCACTACGGATAGAAGCGGAAACCCCCAAATCTTCATCATGTCGAAAAGCGGAGGAAACATCCGGCGCTTAACCTACGGCTTCTTCTGGGCCGATGGAGCGGACTGGTCGGTTGACGGCAGCGCGATCGCTTTTGCGGGAAAAAAATCCAGGGAAGAAAAATTTCAGATTTTTATCGCGGACCCATTGGGACTCAAATTCGTGCAGATAACGACCGAAGGCGCCAACGAGCACCCCGCGTTCTCCGCGGACAGCCGTTTTCTGGCCTACTCTTCCAATAAAAACGGCAAATGGGAAATCTTCATTAAGGGCATCACCGTCGAGACACCGGAAATTAAAGTTTTGGGTTTCGAGCGGGCGGACTGCCTGGAACCCGCATGGTCGGTTTCCGAAAAAGAATAGAATAGAACGAAACAATGACGGGTTTTTCCGCCGCTCAATTCGGGTTAAAAGAAATGATCGCCCAGGGCTGGCCGATCCTCTCGGTCCTGCTGGTGTGTTCGATCGTTTCCATCGCCATTATTGGGGAGCGATGGATCGCGTTTCGCAAAGCGTTAAGGGCCCTGCCCGCGCTGATCCACCGTATATCCGAAAAAACCGACCATGCCGGAGCCAAAGAGGAAAAAGAGCGGGTAGCCAACAAAGAAATCCGGATTTTTCTACTGCCGCTTGAATCGGGCATTTCAGCCCTGGGAACCATCGCGGCCACGACGCCGTTCATCGGACTCTTGGGGACGGTCGTCGGAATCATCCGCTCTTTCCGGGCGGTTTCGGTCAGCATGGCCGGAGGGCACGCCGTGGTGGCGGCCGGCATCGCGGAGGCATTGATCGCCACCGCGTTCGGGCTTTTCGTGGCGATTCCAGCGGTCGTTTTTTATAACTACTTCACGAGAAAACTCGAAGTCTTGGAACAAAAAGCCTCCTTAGCCGCCGAAGAAATCATCTTCGATAAAAAACGATGACCCGTCCGCTTGATCTAAAAAAACGCCGGGTCTTTGCGGACATCAACTTAATTCCCCTAATCGACGTCGCCCTGGTTTTGGTCATCATTATGATGGTGATCACTCCTTTTTTGCTTCGATCCCAAATTGAAGTTAATATCCCCAAATCATCCAGTACCGTCCCGGGCCAGGATCAGCCGCTGGAGCTGACCATCACACGGAGCGGTCATATTTTTATGGGCACGAGACAGGTTTCCTGGGACAATCTTGAGCGCGAGCTCGGATTTAAAATCAAGGGCAAACCGCTCTTAATTCAGGCGGACAAAGCGGTGGAGCTAGACAAGATCGTCCGCGTCATGGATATCGCTAAACGCCTAAAAGTGGGCAAGCTCGGCATCGCCGCCATCCCCTCGGGAACATGAAGATTTCCGGCGTCATTTGAAACAAAGTCTTCTCTACTCCTCGTTGTTTCACGCCGCGCTGGCTCTTTTTGTTTTTTTACGAGCCGCAGCCAATGGCGCCCCAAAAAATTTCTTCACGGTTGATCTCTCGGTGGGGAGTTTTGGACCCTCCGTCGGGCAAAACGCGGACCCACGAGGGCCCAATGTCGCGATGCCCGCTGAAAACAAAGATTTCCTGGAGACTCCGTCATCAAAAAAATCCGCCAAAACTCAAGTGATTTCCAAAGACCAAGCCGCCCGGGCAACGCCCAAGGGATCGGGTCCGGCCAAAAGCCAGGCTACAATCGGGGCGGGTTCCGGGATCTCTAATTTTCCTTACCCTTTCTATATTGAATCCCTACGCAATAAAATCGCGGGTTACTGGGATATCGCCTACTGGAGGAACAACCTGCTGGCCCGCAAGGCTCAAGTTCAATTTACGATCAACCGCGACGGAACCGTCGGCCCGGCTGAATTTACCGAACAATCGGGGGACTCGTTATTTGACATGGCTTGTTTAAGAAGCGTGACGCTGGCCGCGCCATTTCAACCCCTGCCTCAAGGCTTGGCTCAGGAAAAATTAAAAATCGTTTTTGATTTCGAGATCGCGCCCTAGTCTTAGAAAATTTGCAGACTTAAAACACATCCGCGGCGTTATAGACAAAGAATCGCCCTAGGTACCCATAGCAGCCTAAGAAAATCGGTAAAAACTACAAATTCTAAAAAACGATGCCACTAATTTTTAATTATCTTATTGCAAAGTTATTTTTTCCGACTTAATCTTGGACCAAGGATTCTAGAAATTTAGCCAACCTAAGCTTATAAACTTTGGGGTGGTTGCTTGAAAAGGACAATACAGCGATGCTATGTCCTTGGTGCTGACACCGCGTTGGCGTGTTTGAACGATCTCTAGTTTTTCTGACACGGGTCTTACAAGACCCCGGTACTTACTGTTTTTATCCTGCATTTGAACCTCCATGCTTGAAATATGGAGGCTTGAAAGTGTCAACAGATCTTTGAAAGGGAACATATTGCAATTCTAGTAGACGGGATAGCTATAACAGATGGGTTTGCTGTGGCCCAGACTAACTCCGGCTTCTCCTTCCTTAAGATCGGGGTGGGGGCCAGGCCCATTGGCTTGGGTTCAGCTTATACGGCTATGGCCAATGATGCGACGGCGATTTACTGGAACCCCGCGGGATTAGGGGCGATCAAGAAAAGAGAACTCTCCGCCATGCATGGAGAGTGGCTCTT
>JACQJO010000012.1 GCA_016205025.1 Elusimicrobiota bacterium | reverse complement strand
GCCGTCAGCGCTCTCTGGGATTGGCGGGGTCTTAAAATTCTTCACTACCGCTTAGCGGATTTCATTGCCCGGACACTGGTCTGGCCGCCGCCGGGAAGGCAGGGATTAAGGGAGGTGAATATTTTTCCCTAATGTCCAGGAGGAGAATTTGATTGTTTATTGGTCGCGGGTAATAAAAAGGTTGCTATGTACGATGGCAATATGCGAATGCTTTGGTCTAGATCGATGTACTTTTCCCCCTAGATGGACATCCGGCCATTTCCAACGATTGCAAATATTTTGCCTATTCTTTTATGGAAGCTCCAAATCGGAGTGTGGATAACATCGTGGAAATAAAAACAGGAAAAATTTTATTCACGAAGCAGCTGAGGTTCGAATCTGGCTATGTTGGCGGCTTTTTAGGATTTACTCCCAATGGACGCTATGTATATAACACAGGGTGGGCAGTGTTGCATTCCGAGGAAGAGAGAGATCAGGAACCGCCATATCATTTTGAAGAAGGTGCCTTGGTAACTCTGGACGGCAAGCGCATCCTGTATGACGATGCAGGCGGAATACCTGTCCTCAATAACAAATTACTCGTTTCACCCAGTGAAGTTTTCGCCTTGAGCGAGGATGGCTCAACGCACGCGCTGATTGGAAGAAGAGCAGGGAATACTTCGCAAATATTCAGGGTCATTGCTTTTGCCCAAGATGGGGCACATTTCGTAGCCGATTACAGTGACAGGAAGCCATTCGTGGGCACCTGGACAATAAATGGGATTGGTAACAAAGTTTACATTAAAAATAATACCACTGATCTTGTTACGTTTTCGGATGACAGCACAAAGCTTGCCTACCTTAACAAAACTGACACAACGACCTTCTCCCTGGGCATGTTGGACGTTGACGGCAAGCCAATGTGGGAGCGCGTGATCCCAGACGCTTATGCATACACCCTAAATGGCGACCTTTGCATGGCTGATAGGCTGGATAGCTATGCCTCCATGAAAAATCCTTGGAAAAAGCAAACTTTTCGTTTTGTAAAAAATAACATTATCGTTCATCTGCCGTTGGCCACTTACATTTATGACGCTAAGGGCAGCCTCGTGGCTCGCATACCTGTTCAATTTTGCAGTGATTCTAGTTACCACAGCGCACCACGTTTTAGTCCTATCTATCTAAAAAGGGACAGCTACTTCATTCGTCTGGATATTCGTAATGAATCTGGGAAGACTTTTCTTGCTGTTAACCAAGGCGACCTTAAAAATTTCAGCATCAAGGAAAAAACAAAACCATGAATTCGGAGGATGTAACGAGTAATGATCTCGTGAACGTAAAGATATGAGGTAGCAAAAAAAGAACATGGGCATGGAGAGCAGGGATTACTCTTTTCGTATTTGGTTGATCCAGCCAGTGTTGGCATTGGCCGTTTTGGCAACAGCCGTTGTTCCTACTAAAGCCATTGAGCTCGAATTCTCTCTCGTTGGTTCAACGCCGGTTCCCGGTGGTGTTACCCAACTGCCCACCATTGATTTTGGTGTCCGACCCATCTCCGCAAAAATTAACCATCCGTCTGCACTGATGACAGATGCCGGTGAAACCCTGCAAATTGATCTGAATGTTTTAAAATCCACGAAATCGGGGGACACAATACTTAATTCCTTTGGGGACAAAAAAATGTCGCTGATTCGATGCACTAAAAAACTGTTGGCCGAGATGGGACTAGGCGAGGCCGGGCTTTATTCAGGTACGGAGCCAGGGTCCGCTTTGGGGGCGTGGTATGCGAACTTGATTTTTATTGACCGCAAGAAATGCGTTCTTTTTGCCAATGAGAAGACGTTAGCTTCTTTTTTGGTGGTGGATGTATCGAGGAAGGACTTGCGGGAGCGGCTTCCTGATATCTTTCGGGACAATCTGCGCAAGCTTTTGGTTTTTGAAGGGTTTCCGGCCGCCGCGATTGCGGCCCCCATGGCGGACTGCGGCGAATTTGTTTTTGCCCGGACTCAAAGCAGAAGCGTCTTGGGTTCCATGAACGACATGGCCTACCTTTACAAATACGAGATTTTGGAAGGCAAAAGCGTGGACGAAGCGGTGTCCCTCTTAAACCAAACCCCATTCGGGAAAATTTTCCCTATCAAGGAACTCAAGGCGTTTGTGAACCCTATCGTCAAGTCGCCCTAGGCCAGTTGCCAATCAGAGGCCGAGCTTCTTTCTGAGCTTTTCGATGTAGTCCTGGCGTTTGGCGGGATCCATCTTGGCGATGTTTTTCAGTTTCCATTGGACGGCGGGCAACCGCTCGATGCCGTCCATCCCAAGAAGCGGCCAGTCGGGTTTGCCTTCTTTGACCGATAGGAGAAAACGTTTCTCCTCGACTGATAGGTCCGCTTTGAGCCGTTTGATCAACTGCTCCCGAGCTTCGACAAGTTCCTCGTATGATACGGGTTCATCGGTCATGTCCTGAAATTCGGATTTGAATATCGCCGCCACGTCTTTGCGGTTGGGGTCGATGACTTCGTGCATGGGACGATCGTGGCTGATGAAATAGACGATAAATGTTTTTCTGATTTCCGGCGTTAATCCTCGTTTTTCAAACAGGTATTTGATATCGAATAAGTCCCGAGGGTGCTGCCGGTCGAGCGCCGCGCAAATTTTTCCGCCGAATAAATCGGCCTCAGATAGTGTCTTAATTGAAGCCGTAAGCTCAAATTTCTTCTGGGCCCGCCGGCAGAGGCTTCGAACGACCGGTTCGCCGACCGCTCCCCTGATGACGAGGTTGGGTTCTATTTTTACCTCCCCTTCCGAATTTCGAAGGACCAGCTTTGTCATCAATCCACCGATCCGGCCAGCGCGAATACTGATATTAGGCATATCCCGGCCAATGGACTGAGATATTCGGAGCAAAGCGTCGCTGATTTTGCGCAGGGACTCGTCGCGCGGTTCGATGGGTAGATAGGTCAGATCAATGTCCACCGACAGTCGCGGCATGTCCCAGAGAAAGAAATTGATCGCCGTGCCGCCTTTAAGGGCAAAGCAGTCTTCGCGGGCGACATAGGGCATCGCGCGTAGCATGAGCCGGGCCTGATTGAGGTACTCGGTTTTCATGGAATCTCACTAAGCGATTTTGGCTCGGATCGAGGTCCGACCGTTATTTGGTACTTGGGGTCGAAATGGCCGCCCTTTATGATGGACCGCTTGCCTTTTCCCAGGTACACACGCTTTAAATCCAACTGCTTGACCCATGCGTGCCCGGCTTCCTCAGCAAGGAAAAGAAAGAGCCGTTTGGCTTTGACTGACCGGCACGCCTCAAGCAATGTCTGCGTCAAATCAGGGCGCAAGGTCGCAAGGCCCCCCATCAGCAGACGCGATTCTTCGAAAGATTGGGAATTCGGAACATCGTTTAAAAGCTCCAGCATCGCCCGTTCCGGCGCGGACAGCCGTATTGAAAAATCTCCAACCGCCTTTTCAGTCAGCCCAGTTTCGGTTTTACCGGCAAAAAGATTGGCCGCCGTGTAAGCAAAATTTATACCCCAATCGTACCGGCGTAACCATTGAGGCAGGCGCGTTCCTCTGGGCGCATAAAGCCGTACCGCGCCGCCTTCCCGCATCCGAAGGAAGTGTGCGTATCCTTGGAGTTCGAGGGCCCGCTTTCCTCCGACGTGAACCGGACAGCCCATTTGATACTGAATCGCATGGAGACCTCCGGTCCAATCGACCTTGTCTTCGAGTCTTGCATAGGCTCCGCGTCCTATCCGGTGGACCCATCCAGCTTTGTGGTAGTAGTTCGCCAGCAATCTCGAAACACCGTGCTTCTGTAGCCATGAATGAACTGCGACCATCCCTGTGGGCCAGTTGGCAAGAAGCTGGCTGAGTTTCTTGCGCGACTTAGGTTTATGTTTCATTGGTTTAAAATAGAGTAGATTTGATGTATTTAAATCATCTATATCGTATTAGAATAAACACTTTATTCTATTCTGTATCATATTAGATCAATTATATACATTAAATACGCTCTTAATTAAACTGTAGCAGGTATCTTTCAATTTTTCAATAGTTTTAACATCTGTGGCACGGGTACCTGTGTTGATTATTTAACACTAAAATTGTTAAATACTGTTGTAGTGCAAAATTATCAGGATACCTCCGGAGACGCCCTGGATCGTCCGATCGCAACTGCCGAAGAACTCATAGCCTTGTTTAAAAAGACCGAAATTCGCTTTGCCTTACTTTCTCTTAAGGAATTTTTGAAGCTGTTTCAGTTTTTTTACCCCGGCAAGATTACCCAGAGAACCCTACAACTTTATATCTCTCCTAAATACCAGCTTATGCCTCCTCCCGTACACAAGGGGGGTCATATTTCTTATTACCTATACCCAGAACATTCTGACCGACTGAGAATCATTATGGAGCTCCAATCAAAGTATTTTATGCCCCTTAATGTAATTGCAAAGGTTGTGCAGAATTTTCCACGGAAATTTTATTACCTGATTCAGTGCGGCGCGCTGGGGCCGGATGATATTGAGGAATTTGGGCAGAAATACCGGGGAGGATCGAGCGTAAAGGACATTATGTTTTCAAAGATTAGCGAGCTCTTGATGGACATGTATTTTTGTCTGGAAGGTTCGGGCCTTATAAAATTTGAAAAAGAAAACCCCGCAGAAGCGCGGAAGTTTATCCAAAATATGATGCTGGAATATATCCAGGAGCTGGGGCAATGGATGAAAGCCGGCCCGCAAATTAAATTTAAGTCATCAGACGAACAGGAGATGGCCAGGGGCTTTATTGAAACGCGAATATATCCTGATAAACGAAAAGTGACCCAAAAATATCCCATGCAACCAGAAGAGCGCTCTGTGCTTCAAAAGGCTATTGATATTCTTAAAACGATAAGAGGAGATACGACCGGAAAAGATTAGCTGGGAGAAAATAAAAACCGCCGGCGCGAACCGGCGGCTATACGCCCATGAAGAAGCATCAACACAAGCGCGATTCATTTTATAACACCAGGAACCATTCTTTTGGACAAGCACCGGATTCAAGGGGCAGAGTTAAATGAACCGCGATATCTCGACGCAAGGCATGGGTGAGAGAGTAGCTGAAGGGGTAGCTGAAGGTTCTGCTATGGGGACTCCCCCTGCCCGCCCGTGGCCTGCGTCGGCTGCGCCGCAACTGGTGTTGCCTGGAACTTCCCCGACCCCCCTCTCCCACCGGCTGTGTGATAGGGGGGTCGGGGAAGTTCCAGGACTACGGCCACGGGCGGGCAGGGGGAGGGCTTTAATCTGTGAATTGACTGATAGGGATTTAGAAATATTTTCTTATCTGGAGCGGTTTGGGGCAGGTTCTTTGGGTCAAATTTGGGCTGGGTTTTTTAAAAGGGTGGATAGGGACACTGTTCCTTGGCTATTTCTGGATAAGCCTGCTGTTGCCAGGGGTGTGTTTACCAGGGTTTACAAAAGACTGACGAAGCTGGTTGCTTGCGGGTATTTGGACCGGATTCAGTGGGTTTATCCCAGGCATACGCTTTATAGGCTTACGGGGAAAGGGCACTGGCAGTTGGTTAGAAAGGGACTCAGCGCCTTCGCCAAGCCAATGGAGGCATGGCCCAAGGAAGGGGAGTTCAACCATACTCTTCTTTTGGCCGCCGTGGCGTTAGTGTTAAACCGTTGCTTGGGCCGGAGCATTGAGTCCGAACGCGAAATCATCCGGGATTATTGGAAACGGTCCCGTAAAAGTGGACGCTATGGCCAAATGAGGCTGGCGGACATGGTTATTAAACCTATTGATGATTCCGGAGCGTCCATTAAAGTTGAGCTTGAACTTACCCTTAAAAACAACAGCCGTTATTTTGATTATTGGGATTATCTGGGTTCTGATCTGCGCGGCGTAAAAGCCCATATCCTTTATATTGCCGGAAGCCCGGCTATTAAAGACCACATTCTGTGGCTGGCCAAGAAAAAAGAGGCCCGGGGCCTCTATGCCTGCGATCTTCAGGCATTCAAGGAATCCTTGGGAAATTGCCATTTTGTAAACATGAACGGCGGCGTGAGCCTGGTGAGCCGTTTCGATCCGAGGGCCGGGAAGGAAAAGGAGGTGGCGCGTGCAACCGGAGGAAATTAAAGGGCCCTCCGGCAAGCGTTTAGTGGATATTGATGAGCTCTCCGGCTATTTAAGCCTGCCCAAAAGCACGATTTATACTTGGGTTTGCACAAGAAAAATTCCTTCTTCCTGCATCGTGAAATTCGGACGAGCATTGCGTTTTGAGGTGGCGGAAATTGACCGCTGGGTTAATGCGCACAAAGTTATAGGGTAAAATAGCTTTTTATGAATAAGACAAAAGGCATGGGATCCCTGCGCTTAAGAGGCGATATCTGGTACGTGGATTACCACTATCAAGGAAGGCGTTTCCGGGAGCGCGTTGGCGCCAGCAAAACCCTGGCTGTTCAAGCTTTAAATAAGAGGCTTGCCGAGATAGCCGAGGGAAAATTTTTTCCGGAGCGTAACAAGCCCTCGATCACTTTTGGCGAGATGGCGAATCTTTACTGGGAGCATTACGCCCGAACCAAAAAGAGCGCCCGGACGACCTGGCCCTATGTTAAAAAGCTCTCGGAAGCGTTTGGCGAAAAAAGGCTGGACCAGATCAGCGTTTTAGATATCGCGGCTTATTTAAACCGGCTCAAAGCCAAACTTTCGCCGGCCGCTGTCAACCGGTACCATGCTTTTCTTTCAAGTATTTTTTACCGGGCCATTGATTGGGAGAAGTTTTCCGGGCACAATCCCGCTTGCAAGGTTAAGAAGTCGCAGGAAGACAATAAACGCCTGCGTTATTTATCGCAAGAGGAGATGGGGGCTTTGCTTAAAAAGGCGCATCCCAGGCTCTTCCCTGCTTTAGTCTGCGCTATGATGACTGGAATGCGCAAATCGGAGCTTTTGGGTTTGGATTGGGAGAACGTGGACATCGAGCGAGGGTTTATTTATATTTTGAAATCAAAGTCCGGTAAAAAACGGGAGATTCCGATTTCGTCCAAGCTGAGGCAGGTTTTGCTTTCTTTGGAACCAAAAAAATCCGGTTCCGTATTTCAACTGCCGGAGATTATGATGAGACGGTATTTTGATAAGGCGCTCAAGGAGGCGGGGATCAGAGATTTTAGATGGCATGATTTGCGTCACACCTTCGCCAGTCATTTTGTCATGCGGACCAAAGATATCCCTGCCCTTCAAAGCATCTTGGGCCATGCCACGCCGCAAATGACTCAGCGCTATGCGCATTTGGCCAACAGCCACTTGGCGGTCAACATGGAAATTTTTGATGCGGGAATGACCGCGGTTGGGCCGCAATTCTATTTCGATCCGTCCCAAATCCGTCCCAAAGCGGAAAAAGATTTGTTGGAGAGTAGCTTAAAACTGTTGAATATAAACTAATTTGGGCCCGTAGCTCAGTGGTAGAGCATCCGACTTTTAATCGGGTGGCCGCGCGTTCGAATCGCGCCGGGCCCAAGCTTTGCGCGGCTGACAAAACTTTAGTTTTGGCAGATGCGTAAAGTTGCGGCCCAGGCAGCGATTACCGCAGGTCATCGCGCCGGGCCCACAGCAATTGACGGATTCAGTTAGACTTTGGCGGCTAAGATAACGGTGTCGTCTTTAGGGCGCGGCGTGTGGGGAAGGTTCCAGATGCTCCAGAGGCCGGCCAGAGTGATAAAGGCATCCGTCATAAAAACCTTAGACATCGCTTGGCGCACTAGGGATTGGGAGGCCAAGGTTGACGCGCCGGCCAGGGGCACGGATCTGTCCCAATGCATGGCCAACAGCGTTCCCATTACGGTCACGCCGATTAACCCGCCCAGGTTTCTTAAAAGTTGAAACGTAGCGGTTCCTGTTCCAAGATCGCGGCGCGCAAGCACGCTTTGAAGCCCGAGCAAAGTCGGCGCGAAACAAATACCCATGCCCATTCCCATGGTAAACATGCTTAACCGAAAAGGCCAAATGGTGATGGTCGTCAGGCGCCAGGCAAGATAAGCGAAAGAGAGAAACATGACGAAGATGCCGATCCTTCCGAGCGTTTTTAAGGGGTATCGAAGGTAAGCCTGCGCGGCGAAGCTGGAGCTGGTCACCCAGCCCAGCATCGAAAGGGTCAGCGTGTGGCCAGCTTCGGCCACGGATTGGCCCAGGCCCGCTTGACAGAAAAGAGGAACGAACGCGAAGGAGCCGAACATGGCCATGCACATGAAAAAGTTGCTGGCCCCGGCGCGGATAAAGAAAGGGTTTTTGACAATGTGGCCGGGAATAAAGGGATTGGGCGAGGTGGCGATGTGCCTGAAAAATAAAACCAGCAGAACCGCGGTTAACGCCGCCAAGCCAAGCATGCCTTTAATACCGACAACGAGGCCGCCCGATTTATTCACCGCTATCGCCGCCAAAAGAGCCAATATGGCTCCCACCAGCAAGGCGGAGCCCTTGCGGTCAAAGGAACGTCTTTGAACGTCGTCTCCTTGCAGGTAAGAGTGAAGCCCCGATTCGACGAGCCCGATCGAGATCAGTCCCGCCGGAAGATTAAGATAAAAGACCCAGCGCCAGGAAAGATGCTGCGTTACGTAAGCCCCGACCGGAGGGCCGATAACGGAAGCGATGGCCCACACCATCGAGACATAGACCTGCATCTTGGCTCTTTTAAATTCGGTGTGGATACTGCTTAGGGTGGTCATGGCGATGGGAAATATCGCTCCCGCTCCCATTCCTTGAATCAGCCGGAAAAAGATTAAATGGTAAACGTTTTGAGAGATGCCGCATAAAGCGCTTCCCGCCAGGAAAATGGAGCACCCGATGAGATAGCTGATTCTTACTCCCCAGATATCGATTAAACGCCCCCAGACGGTGATTGTGGAAACCGTGGCCAGGGAGTAAGCGGCGAAGACGTAATGAATAAGCGCGATGCCGCCTAAAGCGGTTGTGGCGGTTGGCATGGCGGTGGCGATCGCGGTGGATTCAATGGCGGCCAGGAAGACGCCTAGAATGACTCCGGTTGTGGCGAGTGTTTTAGCTTTTGGGCTTATTTCTGGGGGCACTCTTAAATTTTAGAGCAAAAACTAATCGTAAGCCAGGGTTAAAGCGCGGGTTTTAACCGGCACGATTTTGCGGTAAACGTCGCCCGGATTTTTTTGTTGTCCTTGGTGCGCCAGGAGTTTTTCCACCGTGATTCCAAAGTGAGCCTCGTTGTCTTTCAGTAGGGGAAGGATTAAGTTCCAGTCGCGTTCCCCGAGTTCTTCGTAGCGCCCGCCGTTTAGTTGATCGTCGGTTAATCTGCGGTTGGGGTCCCGGACGAAGATGGCTCCGCCCGAGGCCAGAGAGAACAGGTTTCCTCCGGGATAAGGGGTTTCGAGGTCTTCGATCTCGCCCAGTTCATTGATTTTGATGCCGTTGATAATGACGAAGCCTCCGTTGTTGTGCGGGTCGCCGGCCATGAAGGATTCGGCTAGATAATCCAGGCTCGTTGCGTTGATTACGACGCGTGGTTTGCCCACCGCGTTGATTAAAGGCCTTCCCGCGGTGTTGCCCAGAACGAAAATTTTTCCTCCCTTGGCTCCATAGAGAAACGTTTGGCCCACGTCGCCGTGGACAATGAGCTCACCGGCGTTTAAAATTTGGCCCAATTGATCCTGCCCGCTGTTGTGAACGATGATTTTGGCGCCGTCTAAACCGGAAGCCAGGTAATCTCCCGGACTGCCGTAGACTTCGATGGTCACTTCTGCGGAGGCGGGACCCAAGCCGCAGCCGATAAAGCGCTGGCCCGAGGCGCGGTAGATCATGAATTTTTTCCAACCCAAGCCATAGGCGGCCACGATTATCCGGGATAGGGAATCCGGTCCTTCGGCTGGAAATCCCGCGGCGTCGATGATAAGGGCGTGGCCGGCGGACGGGGGCGGGGGAATTTTATTTTTAATGGCGACGCCGGCGCGGACGTAGGAGGTGTTGTTTTCTCCCGGAGGAATTTTGTCAAAAATGGATTCCAGCGCGTTCGCGGCCAGTTCCGCTATCCGGGCTTTCCTGTAACCCTGGGTGCCCAGGCGCCGGTCGATCAGCCGGGTTAAAAACTGGATATTGGTCACAAGCTGCGAAAACGAATCTTTTTGTAGGGCCGCCAGAAAGACCGGAATTTCTTGGATGTTTTTGACGATGGAATCCGGATCGGCGCCGGCCGCCAGGCTGATGGCGCCGCCTTTGGTTTTGATGTCTTTTAACGCGGGCAGGCTGACCGGGTCGCCGAATTTATTTTCGCAGGCCAGCTCGATTTTTTCGTGTTTTCTGCGGATACGAAATACGAAGGCGCCGCCGTCCGAGTAACTGGCTCCGCGAGCGTTCCAATAACGGTCGGCGTAGCGGCTGAATTTTGAGTCCTCTTGATTTAAGCTGGACAGAAAGCAGTCGATGGCCTGTTTTTCGCTGGCAATGGCGCCGATGGCCGGGCGGCCCTCCGCCAGGCTTAGGGAAAAGACCTGGGGTCTTAACATGGCTGTGTCGGTGATCCCGATTAATTCACCCGCGCGTTCGCGCGGGTCGTTGCGGGCCAGGATAAAGAACCACGGCCCGTCCGGAGAACCTTTCAGGCAAGACATCTGGATTTTTTTGTAGACCTCCTGCCTTTCTTTAGGCAGCATGGTGAAATCGCGCTCGGTGGTGGGGGCTAGAGCTTCAATGGTGTGTTCTAAGGAATAGCCGTAAACCCGTTTCCAGAGGTCAAACAGGAGCACCGAAACCTCGGTATCGGTCAAGAAAAGAGGATAAATTTTTCTCTGCCGCAGATATTTGGCGACCCGGATGTAGTTGGCGAAGTCGCCGTTGTGGACTAGGGCCTCATGCATCCCGATGAAGGGATGCGCGCCGCCGGGGTGCCAAACTCTTCCTTTGGTGGGGTAGCGCTGGTGGCCGATCCAGATGTGGGCCCGGAAATCTTCCAGTTTGTAGTAGCGGATGCAGTCTTCGGCGTAACCCACCAGCTTTAGCACTAAAAGATTTTTGGCGTGCGACAACACGAAAGCTTTTTTGTCGCCGAGGCTCTGGTAATACGTTTTGTTGAACAGGTAGCTTTGTTGGTAAATAAATTCGTTTTCCGCTTGGTCGCCCGGCAGGGAGTCCAGGGTGTTGTCATCGATGAAATGGTTTAAGGCGCTTTTTTTAGCGCGTACAAAGTAAATTTGAACTTCGGGAGGCTCAACGGTTAATCCTTGGATATCGCGAAAATTATCGAGATGATCCAGGCGTTTGGCCGCTTCGATTTCGTAGCGGGGTTTCAAGAAATCTCTTTCCACCTCTTGGCGCACGTTGCAGTCAAGATAGCTGACGGCCAGCAGATAGTGGCTTTCCAGAGTTTTTTGGTCAACGCCCAGTTTTTTGGGCTCCGCGATCCAGGCCGCGCAGATGCCGCCGCCCTTGGCGTTGCCGCGGTTTTTCATATTTTCTGTGGCGGCTATAATATGACGCCCCGCGATGGGATAAGAGCTGACGGCGCCCAAAACGCCGCAGCCGCCTTCGGCCTCGGCCTTGCGCAGGGGCGGCGGGGCGGGCTCGAGTTTAGCGCGGGAGTTGATTATCAGTTCGTCGTTGGTCATGTTGTTTGGCATTTTCGGGATTCTTTGCTTCTTTGAGTCTTTTTTGTTGCGCGCGTTTTTTCATTTCCGCGTGTTTCTTGGCCTGCGCGCGCTTTTGTGCGATAAGTTCTTGTTGGTACTTTTGACAGTAAGACTCAAGCTTCGCGTCAAAGAAATTTTCGGTTTGAAATATATCTTTCTTCCATGCCGGGTCCAACTGGTCTAAAAGGAGGGCCAGGGAAAAACCGGTGACGTAGTAGTAGGGCGTTCCTTGGGGGAACTGATCAACCTGGGCGTAGTGGTAAGCAAGCGGGCGGCTTTTGAATTTTTGAAACCGGCTGTAATCCGGACCGCCGTAAAGGCCCGCGTCCAGTTTTTTTAATTCAATCGCAGGAAGCTTGGCCGCGGTCAAAGCCGTGATCTCTTCGACATAGCGGGCGGTTCCCTCCGAAACCTCGTAAAACAGCTCGTTTTGCAGGGCGCCCTGGCGGCCCTTTATTTTAAGGCCCTCGTGGCGAAGGCGGCGCTGCGGGAGGTATTTTTGGCAGACCGTCTCATTTTTCTTCGGCAGTTTTGGCTGCAGGAGAGCCTCTTTCATCAAGGCCTGCTCTTGTTGAAGCAATTCCAGGTAAACCGGATCATCCAGCAGGTTTTTGATGGGTTCGATGCTCGTTTTTTCCGAAGCCGTTAATTCCGGCTTATACTGGGAATCTTGATAAACATGAAACACCTCGTGCCAGAATATAGCCATCCAGTCTTCCGCCGTCCATGGATGGCCTTTGCGGCGGTATCTCTCGAGGGAATCGATGAGGAAAATAGAGTAGGGGAACCGGTAGCCGGTTTCCTCGCTCGAATAAGCGCTGTTGATGACGGATTTGTTGAATTCGTCATCGGAGAAAAAAGAGCCGTCCTGCTTTCTTAATTCTTTGGTCCACCAGCTTGTTTTGCTCCAGAAAGGAGCCGTTGCGCTGTAAACCTGGTAATAAGAGGGAGCGGTCTGGGCGTTTAAAAGAAACTGGCCGTTATCGTTGAAGAACAAAACAACCGGGCGGTAAGAATCAAATCCCGGCCACACCTCGGCGCCGGTTTTTTCTTGCAGGCGGATGGTTGTTTCCAGAAGCGCGACGTCTTGTGGGCCCAACGGGGGCGTCTCTTGGGCCGCCGCGCCTCTCGGCATCAGCCATGCCGCCAAAAGGATCGCTCTATTGATGGTCATTTAAGTAATAGAGGAGATCGTGGCGGCCGCGGAGTTCTTGAATGGAATTTAGACCAAGGCGCCACAGGATTTCTTTGAGATCGAGGCTTAAGGCGTTGTAGAGATTGATGATTCTTTGCGCGCCCCATTCGGGGCTGATCTGTTCGGTGAATTCCGGGTCGGTGGAGGCGATGCCGTGCTGGCAGCCGCGGCCTTTTTCGCAGTTGCCGCAGCGCGTGCAGTTGACCGCCACGATGTCGGTTGTTCCGATAACACAGCCGTCGGCTCCGAGCGCGATCGCCTTGGCCATGTCCCAGGCGTTCCTGATGCCGCCTGAAGCAATTAGGGTGATCTCGTCGCGGATGCCCTCCTCGTTTAAAAAGCGGTGAACCTTGGGGATAGCGTACTCAATCGGCATGGCGATATTTTTTTTGGCAATGTCCGGCGCGGCGCCGGTGCCGCCGTAGCTTCCGTCTAGGTGGATGATGTGGACCCCGCCGTAATAACAGCCGACCGCCACCATATCCACATCAGTCGGCGTTGAGACCTTGGCCGACACTAAAATTTTCGAGCCGCCCATGGTCATCATCCAGTCCACGTGTTTTTTATGATCTTCCACTGAATAAACGCTGTGGAAAGGAAAAGGGGAGAATAGACTGGTGTAAGGGACCGCTTCGCGCATGCGGGCCACGTCCGGCGTGTTTTTATCCGACAAAAGGTGCCCGCCTAGGCCGGGCTTGGCCCCCTGCGCGTATTTGATTTCGATGATCTTGGCCCAACCCGCGGTTTCCTCCCTGACGCCGAACATGCCGGTCGCGATCTGGGTGATGATGTAATCTTTATAGGGAGTCAATTCTTTTGGGTATCCGCCTTCGCCGGTTGAGGTGAAAGTGTTCCAGGCCTTAGCCGCCATGGCTCGCGCCAGCATCACGCTTAAGCTGACCGAGCCGTAGGACATGCCGCCGCCGTACCACGGAACCGAAATTTTGATTTTGGAGCCGTAGGCGCGCCGGTTGAGATCAAGAGAAATCGAAATGTTGTCTAAATCGCGGGAGGTTGGGCGTTCGTTTCGAAGGCGCTTGAAGTTAAACCGCATCAGGTCGAACCCGCCGCCTGATTTTCCTATTCGTCTTTCATAAAGATGCTCCGGCGGCGCCTCGCCGTATTCCGCCATGTGCCAGAGACTGGCCAGAAGGTCCGGCGTATAGCGCGGGTCTCCCAGCGCCTCAAACTCCTCGTTTGGGGTGACGGTGATGGCGTCGTAAGGGCATTGCTTGACGCAGTAGTTGTCCGGAAGAATGCTTTCGCATTGGGGGCCGATGCAGCCAGAGTTTTTGGGCGCGGCCATTTTTAGCGTTCCGGGCAACCGTTGATGTACGCCGTAGGGGCAGGCCAAAACGCATAAGCCGCAATCAATGCAGTTGTTGGTGTAACCCACGCGCCATTTGGAGATTTTTTTCCAAGCGTGGTGCGGCGCATGCGAGGTTGTAGGTTGTGGGTTATGGGTTGTAGCAGTGCTTTGCCTTAAGTTATCCATAGGTCGGATCCCAGTTATTTGGCGGTTTCGGAAATAGAGCGCGAAATTCTTTGTCGAGATCTTCGTGTAGCATCATGCGTCCGGTATCCCCGGTTATTCTAACCACATCGCGCATACCCATGGCGCCCAGGATTTCCAAGAGTTGGTCTCTCCAGGAGCCGACCAGATTTTTGATTCTTTGGACCCCCAGGGTTTTGGGCGGAATCATCAAGGGGCCTTGGAGCTTGAGAGCGCCGCGTTCGGTTGAAAATTTTGTTATTCCCAAAGCAATTAAACAGGCCACGTCGATGGCCACCATGTCCGCGCCGCAAAGAATTAATTTGGGCAGATGGTCCGCCGCCGCGATGCCGCCCGAAACAATAATCGAAATTTCGTCTCTAATGCCATGATCCACCAGAGTCTCGTCGATTGTTTTTACGGTCGAGGTTAAATGTTCGCCCTCTTTGGTTGTTCCCTGGGGCGTGGCCGCCAAATGAATGGCGTCCACGCCTTCTTCGGCGAACCGAACCAGGGAGTAGGCCAGCTTGGGGTCCAGCGGGACCTTGATGATGATAATGGTTTGGGGCCAACGAGTCTTGGCTTCCTTTAAGAGTCCCAGCCAGTCTTCCGGGTAGATGTCGCAAAAATCGAGTTCAAGAAGTCCGGGATTGGTTTCGGGCGCCCGAAGCCAGGTTTTTTCGTTAAAAGAGGGAATGGCGGGCGGGCTTGCCCATCCTGCCGGCCACGATGTTCCTTCCACAATAGCCAGCGTGCCGACAGCCTGCGCGGCTTCCAGGAGAATCGCGGTTAATTCAGGGTCATTGACCGGCGGCGGCGCTTGGTTGAAGATGATGGGAACGCCAAGCTCCCGGCATCGAGGGGCCGCCTGCGTTTTTCCATTCAAAGCGAGGCGCTTGGGCCGCCTGCCCAAATAAACCGCGGTTGAAATCCATTCGCGGCCATGAATGCCGTCGCGAGTGGGGCGCACGATTTCGGACATGTCGGTCCAGATTCCGTCAAAACCTTTGCCGGCAAAAGGACCCCGGTACCCGGCGCCGGACACCGGAACCCTTCCTGTTTTGGCTTCAAATAGAATGGCCTCGACTTTTTGAGTTTGGTAATAGTCGTCGCCGTGGGTTTTATAATCCGGGTTGGCCGCGAGCGACAGAGCGCCAACCGGACATTCATTGACGCAGTGAAAGCAGGTGGTGCAGTTGGCGTTTTTGGGCGAAGCCATTTGGGGGAGATCAATCCAAGAAAAGGGGTGAGGGGTGAGGGGTGAGGGGTGAGGGACGAATGAGGATGTATTTTCTTTTTCTGACCCCTGACCCCTGACCCCTGACCCCTTGATCGATCGATAATCAGGATTGCGTTCGTGCACGTCATAGGGGCAGGCGGTTTGGCAGATGCCGCAGTTGATGCAGAAATCCGCTCGATTGACGATTGTCTTAAAAATTTGCGCGTTTTCTAATGGCGCCGTTTTCGTTTCGATGTGGTAGCGCTTATAGCTCATAGGCCCGACACGCCGGCCGGAAGTTTGCGGGGGGCTTCTTTGACAATGGCGCCTTCGCGCAGAAGCCGGTGGTATTCCGGATTATCCTCAACCGATTTGACAAATTCTTTGATCTCCTCTCTGGGCTGCCCGAATGTTTCAACCAGGCCGGTTTCAAGCCGGTGCCAGGCCGGCACCAGGTCAATTTCGCTTTGACAGACCTTGGTGCAGCCGGCGCAGTGCATGCACATCTGCAGCATCTTGGCGTCGAGGGGGGAAAATTTGAAATGTCCGGCCGGCGCCAGGTCTTTGGCGGCATACAGCATCAATTTGCCGCGAGCCGTTGTTTTTTCATCCCGGGTGGCCAGGTACGCCGGGCAGATGGGGATGCAGAACCCGCATTGAACGCACTCAAAAGCGGCGCGCGCCACCGGATCATGGGCGATGGCGTTCAAGATTTTTTGCTCCGGCCGCCGCAAGAACGGCCCGAGGACGGAATCGAGCACCGGGGCGGTCAAGGCCAAGAGTCTCATGCCCAATCCCGCAAACTTGGTCAGCAGGTTCCAGACCAGACCGGACGGCCAGGGAAGGCCTGATCCCCAACTGAAGAACTTGCCGGGGTTAAATAAATTTTTGGGATCGAATTTCATCTTGACCTTTTTTATCAAGGCGATTGTTTCGGCGCGGAATCTTGTGTTCAGGAAAGGCGTTTTGTAAATCCCGATGGGGTAGATTTTGCCGTCAAATTTTAAAGCCGCGAAATCAAATTCAACCGCCGCCGCGAGACTGGAAAACAGCCGTTGCGTATTTCTGGCAACGGGGTAGTAAGCCAAAAATAAGCAGGAGGCCCCTTCCTTAATGATGTGCGCTTCCATCGCCAGATCGTGAACCTTGCGGCCCCGCGCTATCCGCCGCAACCGCTCGACATAGGGGGCCGCGTGTTTCAGGCCGATCAAAACCTCGTTGCCCAGGTAGAAATTTTCGGCGCCCTTACCTTTCATGGGGTAGAAGCGTTCGAACCAAACCAGGCTGGCCGCGGATCGATTCAAACGAGCCCCTCGATTGTAAAGGTTTAGCGCAGGGGAGTCACCCTTGCCCCCAGACCCGAGAACCATCCTCTCCCCGCATTGCGGGGAGAGGATCCGAAGGGAGGAGAGGGGTTTTGCCTCTACTGGGTTCAAGGGTGACTCCCCTGCGCTAAACCTTTTCCCTCGATCTAAATCCAAGTTCAAATCCGCTAAAAGTTGTTCGTATTTTTTAAGTTCGGCCGCGCTTTCAAATAGAGCGAAGACGCTGTCTTTGACTTTAAAATGAGGTTCGGCCAGCGGGGAGCCCTTTTTGACCATTTTTTGGCGCAGATTGTGCTCCATGTGTGTTATTTTTTCGCGCGACAGATAGGTTAAATCGACGATATCTAAGTCCGTCGCCGTCAGTTTGTGGATGAAATCCATGGCCCGCGCGGTTTCGTCAAAAGAGATGAGCGTCGGGAACGTCCCCTGCGGCTTCGGTCTTACTTTCAGGGTGACGCTGTAGAGGACGCCGGTTTGGCCTTCCGAGGAAAAAAAGGCGTCAAATTCCTCATCGCCGCGGGCCAGGCGGTGGATTTGTCCGCGGGAGTCGAGGGCCTGAATCTCTAGGATTTGGTTTTTAATATGGCCGAACTTGTAAGCGCAAAGGCCCAGTCCGCCGGTGGCTATCCAGCCGCCTATGGAGGTGTAATAACTGGAAGGGTAACTTCCGATTGCGAAGCCTTCGTTTTCCAGATAGCGGTCAAGATCGGACCATCGCACGCCGGTTTCAACGCGCACCGTTTTTTCATCAGGATTGAATTCCAAAATGCGGTTTAAGAAGGCCAGGTCAAGAATCAGCGCGCGCGAGCGGGGCAGAACTTGTCCGAAGCCGGAGGAACCCGAACCGCGGGCGATGATGGGAATTCCTTTATCGTAAGCCGACCGGACGGTGTTTTGCAGTTCCTCAAGACTGCCGATCGCCGCTTTTCCCAGGGGCTGTCTGACGAATCCTTGGCGCAGGAATTGGGGGACCTGGCCTTGATCCAGGCTGGCTAAATAAAGGTCGCCCGGATCGGATGAAATGTTAGACATGGGCAAAACATTCTAAGAAAAAAGGCGGGGGCGCGGGGAAAATTTGTAGGTAATACAAATTTTCCCCGCGCCCCCGCCTTTTAATCGGATGACGGAGCGCCGGGCAAGTCCCCGCTACTCGCCGGTCTGCATTTTGATTTGCGCCTCTTTGAAGGCGGTTCTGATCTCCCCTATGTGTTCTTTTGCGATTTCGCCTAACTCCCAAGCTAAATCCTTGCACAGTTTTTGGGAACCCTTTTTAAGATCCATAAGCTGTTTGCTTAAGCGGTCAACCTGTTTTTTGTATTTGGCTGATTCTTTTTTATCTTTGGCCCCATTTTGTCCTTTAGCCGCCTCATCAATTTCAGCTTGCAGCATGGCCTCCTGCTCGGCTGAAGCCCGCAGGCGGGTTTCGCATTTTTGAACGAATTTTTTCATTTGTTCCGTTTTGTTTTGGTAAAGCGTCACCAGGGCATCAGGGTGCGCGGCGCAGCCGATTGGGGCTTTCGGCGCCGGCGGTTGGGTCGGCGGAACCGGGACTTCGGCAGCGGCTGGGGGCGCTGCCGGCGCGGGGGGCTCCGGAGCGGCTTCGGCCGGTTTTGCGCTGTCCTGGGCCGGGGGCACTGCGGTTTCGGTTTTTGCCGGCGGTTCTTGTGGTTTTGCGGAGGCCGCCGGAGCCTCTTGGGTTTTGGTCATTTCCTTTTCCTGCGCATTAAGATTGGCAAAGCCAAAAGAAAATAACAGAGCGAACAAAAGAACGGTTTTATCGGCGGACGTTTTCATGGATTCCTCCCTGACTAACGATCGATAACGCGTAGGATTTCATTTTGGATTTTTTATGCGGGATGGGCAAGATGCTAAATTTGGAAGTCATGCGGGTTTCTCTTATAATAAGCAACGCGTTATTCATTCGTGGGGTCGTGGTGTAGCCCGGTTAACACGCTGCCCTGTCAAGGCAGAGACCGCGGGTTCAAATCCCGTCGACCCCGCCAGTAACCCATGGCTCTAAAGAATTTTTACCCGCCCCAAAAGGCTTACCGGGAAGGTAAACTCCGGGTTTCGCTTCTGCACTCAATTTATTTTGAGGAGTCCGGCAATCCTAAGGGCAAACCCGTTCTTTATCTTCATGGGGGGCCCGGCGCCGGCACCAGCCCTTCTAACCGTCAGTATTTTCATCCCAAGAAATGGCGGTTGGTGATGTTTGATCAGCGGGGCTGCGGCAAAAGCACGCCGCACGCCGAACTGCGGGAAAACACCACCTGGGATTTAGTGGCCGACATTGAAAAGCTGCGCCGGCATCTGGGGATCGAAAAATGGGTCATTTTCGGCGGCTCCTGGGGCAGCACCCTGGCCTTGGCTTACGCCGAGAAGTATCCGGAGCGCTGTAAGGCTTTGATCCTGCGCGGAATTTTTTTGTGCCGCAGGAGCGAGCTTGAGTGGTTTTACCAGCAGGGAGCCAATCATCTTTTTCCCGACCTCTGGGAGGATTATTTAAAACCGATACCGGCGGCCGAGCGCAAAGACATGATGCGGGCTTATTACAAGCGTTTAACGAGCCCAAATAAAAAAATTCGGCTGGAGGCGGCGCGGGCCTGGTCGGCCTGGGAGGGGAAAACGCTTTTTTTAAATCCCGACCCCAAGTTTTTCAAAAAATGGAGCGGGGACAAGTTCGTGGAAGCGATCGCCCGCATTGAATCCCACTATTTTGTCAACAATTGTTGGTTTAAGCGCGACGACCAGCTGTTGGCCGACGCCCACCGGCTGCGCAAGATTCCGGGGGTGATCATTCACGGCCGCTATGACGTGATTTGCCCTTTGTCTTCGGCCTGGGCCCTGCACCGCCAGTGGCCCCAAGCCAAGTTCCAGATTATTCCCGCCGCTGGCCACACCGCTTATGAACCCGGTATCCGAAGCGCGCTAATCGAATGGGTAGATCGGTTTCATAGGCTCGCTTAAATTAGAACGGGTCTTTTGGCCTAATTTTTATTGAGGCCAAAGACCCTGGCAGTATTCCGTTATTTCATCTATCAATAGGGGCATACCACCGCTCTAACCATGTTAATTGTTATCAGTTTTTTGGTTTTAGGCATTCCTGACCGGTCGCACGCCTTCGAAGACCTCCCATTAGCCGCTAAAGCATCGAGTTTTTTCGATCAAACGGACAAGCAAGAAAGCCGGGGCAGGCGGGAGTTTTATTTTTCCTGGGGGTATAACCGGGAGTGGTACGCCACCAGAAGCGATTTTTATATTAACCAGCCGTCATTGGGCAATAATTTTGCTTTGAATAATCTACGAGCGCACGATGATCCGGAATTCGGCATGATTTTTAAAAGACCTTTTGTGCCGCAATATAGCCTGCGAGCCGGCTATTTCGTGAAACCGGATTTGGCTCTCGAGTTCTCTTATGACCACGCCAAATACACCGTCACCGAGAATCAAACGGTTTATTTAGCGGGTCAGCTGGGTGGGCAGTGGCATCAAGGACCTGTTTTGGCCAAAGATATCTTGAGCTACAAGTTAAACAATGGGGCCAATTTTCTTCTTTTAAATGTTGTCAAAAGATTGTCTGTTGTGGGACAGCCCGGCGAAAATATGAGCTTAGCCGTCTTGATTAGAGGCGGCTTCGGCGTTGTTTTGCCTCACGCTTGGAACAAGGTGCTGGGTCGTCACAATAAAGACGGGTTTCAATTCGGCGGTTGGGACGCCGGCATGGGAGCGGCCCTGCGCTGGACCATATTCAAACCTGTTTTTTTGGAGCTGGAAAACAAATTTTTGCATGCCCATTACGTTGATATTCGCGTTCATGAGGGCCGCGCCAATCATGACGTGGGCGCTTACGTTTTAAACCTGAATCTTGGCGCGGCGGTTGCTAAAAAGCGTTAACATTGATCGTGGCGCGCCATCTTCTGCTTTTTTTCCTGCTATTCGCTCAAGCTAAAGGCCTCGGAGCGTTGGGAACTCAAGACCATTTCCGGTCTTGCGAAATATTTGACGCCGCCCGGAAACCGCAGCCGCGCAATGTCAATGCAGTCATTGGTTCAAGCGCCACCGGCAGGGAAGCTTTCGTTGACGCCGCACCCGCCCGCCAGGAGACCGCGTCCCCTGCCTTCGAATCATTAACCGGACGCAAGCCGGGCAAAGAACCACGTTCTTTCGGCCGGATGATGGCCAAAATAGCAAAAGGATTGGCCGGATTGCTTGTTGGGTTGATTTTTGGAGCTATTTTGGGCGCGGCGGCCGGCGGGTTCCTGTCCGTTAAAAGTATTAACCCCGCGATCCGCAGGCGGCGCTATTTGTTATTGTTGCCCTTTGTTGTCCTAGGCGCCGTTGCCGGCCAGATTTTTTTCCCTTATTTATTCGCTCGATACGGGATGGATGCCAAGTCTTATCCAAAGATACCGAAGGAAAGAAAATGAGGCTTATTTTGATTTTATTTTTGGTTAAGCCATGCTTATCGTGGGCCAGTTCCCCTGCAGGCGAAAGCTACTCTCGAGCCTCGGTTCTATTTGATGGAACAAAATTAACCTTATCCCAAAAGGCGGCGCTGATGCAGAAGCGCAGCGAGAACCATCGGCCTTGGTTCGGTTTGATCGCTTCGATTGTTCACAAACCGGAGGGGGGTTTTGATCGCTACGACGGATTTTCTGATTCTGCGATCTGGACCGGTGTTTATACGGCTGCCCAGGCTTTGCGTTACCAAACCACGGGCGATCCCGATGCCCTAAAGTTGATGGAGGAGTCTCTCTGGGGGCTGGCCGCTTTGCACGAGATCACCGGCGTTCCGGGCTTAATCGCGCGCTGCATCGTTCCCAGGGAGCTGGCCGATCAAGAGGGTTTTTTTGGAGACAGCCATTGGCAATTGGGAACCGGAAAATATGAGGGGTGGGCGTGGCGCGGCATGCTGACCAATGATCAATATGACGGCTATCTTTTTGGGTTAGCGGCCGCCTGGCCGTATATCACCAGTTCGCGTTTGCGCCAGAGGATCAAAGAGATCGCGGCCGGCATGGCCGAACACGTGATCGCCAATGATTTGAGAATTATTGATTGGCCTTCCGGCACCTTCATTGATTTTAGGGGGAATTTTCTTGACCAACATCACTGGCCGCAGGTCTTTCGCCGTCTGCCCGTGGCCCCTTTGGGACCGGCCAACTCCCTGCACGGGCTTCATTTGATGAAAGTGTGCGCTTGGATTACCGGAGACCCCAGGTTTGAAGACTATTACCTGCGCAAAATGCTTAAAGAGGAGGAGTTCGACGCGGCCATGGCTAAATACCAATCTTTTGGAATGGACATTTTGCGCGGTCCGGTTGGCCGGGGAGCGGTGGCTCTTGCTTATGGCAAGGACGTGAAAACGGATGGGCCGGGCATTCGCTCCAATGTGGCCACCAACTTAAGCCACATGGCTTTTTATGATTTGACGCGCCTTGAAACTTATCCGGACCTTCGGGCGTTTTACCGCGAGCAGTTTAAGAAACTGCATGATCCTGTTCAAAACGAAGCTAATTCTTTTTGGGATTTTCTTTACACGAGCCAGTTTGAAAATTCGGGAGCGGTTGATCGGGCGGTTGATTCACTCGCGCGTTTTCCGGAGCGCCCGGTTTTTGGCGCCGTGGATCACACCGGCAATCCCTCGATCAAAAAGCGCCGGGTGTTGCGGGTTGATTATCTTCATGATTCTGAAAGAATCAGGTGGCACGCCTTAAAACCGCTTCCTTTCGAGAAGCGGGCTCTTCACCCGGGGTTCGCCTGGCAGCATAATCCTTACGATCTTCGGGGCGGGTGGGATTTTGAAGAGGGCTCCGGCGCCGATTACCTGATCGCCTACTGGCTTGGCCGCAGTCAGGGCCGCATTAAGGCCGAGGATTAGGGGAAAAATGATGTTGCGAGTGGTGAAATTGGGCGGTTCTACCCTGGCCACGCCCCAGCAGGTGCGGCGGATGGCTTTGGCGTTGGCCGGTCTTCAAAAGAAAAATGAGCGGGTGGTGGCCGTTGTTTCGGCCATGGGCAAAACAACGGACCTGCTTTATGAGCAGTTGGTGGGAGCCGCCGGAGACAAAGTCGATCCTTTGGATTTGGAGCACTTTCTTTCGCAAGGCGAATGGGCCAGTGCCCAACTCATGACCGCCGCGCTTAAAGCCTTAGGCCGCAGAGCAATCGCGGTTACCCCTTGGGACAAGGATTGGCCATTAAAAATTATCCTTAAAGATAAAGCCGTTCCTCTTAAAGAGAAAGCAAATGAAATAAGAAATTTCAAACTTCAGCCGGCGTCTCCAAAACTGATCCGGCAAGTTCTTGGGGGACACTTAAAAGCAGGAGTTCTGCCCGTTGTGTGCGGGTTTGTGGCAAAAAATCAAGATGACCAGGTGGTTACGCTTGGCCGGGGAGGAAGCGATGTCTCGGCGTTTCTATTGGCCAATGTTTTAAAAGCGGATGAGGTGATCTTGGTCAAGGACGTTGACGGAGTTTTGGCTTGGGATCCCGGCTTGGCTAAGGTTTCAACCCAAGCCAAGATTTCGGTGTTAAAGGATCGCGAGCTTTACCTGCTCACCAGCGCTGGCGCGCGCGTGGCGCATCCCGGCGCCTTGCGCTACATGAGCCACGGCTCTAAAGCCAGAATCGTTTCCTCGGAGAGCCCCAATTGGACCGGCGGAGGGACCGAGGTTGTTAAAACGCGCGGGACGCGCTTGAAACGCCTGGGCATCCGGCTGGCCGCGTTGACCTTCATAGGCCGTGATTTAACCAAGACCCCGGGCATCCTGCACGCTATCAGCGGGCCCTTGAAAGCTTTGGGCATCTCCATTTATTCCGTCACGGTCAGCGAGTCATTCCTGGCGCTTTATGTTCCGGAAAAAGACATTGACAAGGCTTATGCGGCTTTGGCCGGCATTTCAAACGCCGTCGCCGAGATTAAAAGTTCCGCGGTTAAAAAAGGTTTGGCTAAAATTACGGTTGAATCGCAGGCATCAATCGAAACCCCGGGAACCATTGAAAGACTGGTGCGGCCCTTGGCGCAGGCCGGCATCAATATTTGGGAGCTGGTGACTGTCCATTCCGATATTTCGTTTTTCGTGGAGTCTTCATTGGAAGGCCGGGCGATCGAAGTTCTTAAGAAAGTTTTGTAACCAACTCTTTTTCCAGCTGATAAATCTGGTAACGTATCTTTTCAAGCCTCTTGGCGAATTTCCATTCTTGATGTTTTGAGGATTCTTCCAGCACGCGTAAAGCCTGCTCGCATCTTTTGGCGTTGGCGGCAACCAAGTCTTCGAGAGAAGCTCTCTGCTTGGTCAGCAGGGAATCAAGGGCCGCTCCGGGGTCTTTGCCGCGCAGGCGCGAGCCGACCATCTGGCGATTAAGAGGCTTAAATAATTTGGCCAGTTCATGGCGCAGATTTTTGAGTTGTTTTGACAGTTTTTTATTGAGAAGGATGAATCGCGCGATATCTTCTAAAACCCGCAGGCCTTCCAGCGCCCGGCTTAAATTGGCGTCCAAGACCCTGTAAATTTTATCCGCCATATCAAAAGTATAGTTTTTACGGCGCTATTTGTTAAAAATTTTGAAAAGGTTTAGCGCAGGGGAGTCACCCTTGAACCCAGTAGCGGAGAGGGGCCCCGCGAGCACGCGGGGAGAACCGTCGGGACTGGTTCTCGGGTCTGGGGGCAAGGGTGACTCCCCTGCGCTAAACCCATACAAAATTTTGGAATAATGTTTTTTCCCATGTCACTAGGCACCAAAGAGAGACCCTTAAGAGTCGCGGTGGTCGGCTCCGGACCATCCGGTTTTTATGCGGCTGAAGCCCTAATCCGCGATCCCAATCTGACGGTTCAGGTGGATATGTACGACCGCCTGCCCACTCCTTACGGACTGGTGCGCGGCGGTGTGGCCCCGGACCATCAAAAGATCAAAAGCGTCATCCTGGTTTATGAAAAAGTGGCGCTCACTCCGGGATTCCGGTTTTTCGGCAACGTCAAGCTGGGTAAAGACATTCAGATAGAGGACTTGAAGCGCTTTTATGACCAGATCGTTTATGCCGTGGGCAATGAGTCCGACCGCAAACTGGGCGTTCCGGGGGAAGATTCGGCCGGCAGTTATTCCGCTACCTCATTCGTGGGTTGGTATAACGGGCATCCGGACTGGCGAAGAATGGAGTTTAATTTAGATCAAGTGGAGCGCGTGGCGGTGGTGGGCGTGGGCAACGTGGCCATGGATGTGACCCGTATTTTAGCCGAGGATCCCAAGCATCTCGAACCGACCGACATCGCGGATTACGCCTTGGCGGAACTTAGAAAAAGCAAGGTCAAGGAGATTTATCTTTTAGGCCGCCGAGGTCCGGCCCAAGCCGCCTTCTCGCCGGCAGAAATTCAGGAGATCGGCGGTTTGGAATCGGCCGATCTTGTGATTAATGCGCAGGATATCGAGTTGGATGAAACATCGCGAGAAGACTTGGCCGATCCTAAAAATAAAAAGAACGTGGATTACCTTAATGAAGTTGTTAAACGGGGGCGGGGTGCCAGAGCCAAAAAGGTGCGGCTGCGCTTTCTTGCCTCTCCGGTTGAGGTGATCGCGACCGCCGGGCGCGTGAGCGCGCTTAAAATCGAGAAGAACAAACTGGTTAAAGATGAAAAAGGGCGGGTAGCCTGCCGGGGCATCGGCCAGTTTGAAACCCTGCCGGTTGGGTTGGTTTTGCGCTCCGTCGGTTATCGGGGCATCCCGATCGCGGGCGTTCCTTTTGATGAGAAAGCGGGTAAAATTTTAAACGACCAGGGTCGCGTGCTCGACCCCGCTTCCAAGACGCCCCGTTTCGGCGAGTACGTGGTGGGCTGGTCCAAGCGCGGCCCTTCGGGCTTGATCGGCACCAACCGCGCCGATTCCGTGGCCACGGTCAATTTAATGAAAGAGGATTTGAAGGCAAACAAAGTTTTAAGCGGCAATAAAGAGAATTTTGAAACTGTCCCTGATTTATTAAAAAAGAAGAACATCCGTTTTGTCACTTTCCAAGACTGGAAACAGCTCGATCAGGCGGAGACCGGCCGCGGCAAAACCCGGGGTAAAATTCGCGAAAAGTTCACCGCAATCGATGACATGCTGGCCGTTTTAAACGGCGTTGCCAAAGCAGTTCCAACCACTTAGTCTTAGTCTTAGTCTTTCATCCCCGCTAAGTTAACTCAAATTTCCCTCTACAGGGTATTTCTGGTCAAAAGCCAGGGACACAGCGAAAACCCCTTATTTTAAGACGTTTTTATACGTTCAGAAAGAATTAAGTTAGCAGGGATGTCTTAGTCTTTAGGCCTAATTTTGACTAGGACCTTTGACCCAAAGAATTATAGGACCCCGCCCTGCCGTGTTTTGCCCCAAGGGCCCACGCTGCGCGTTGCTCTCATTGTTTAAGATGTTAAGGAGATGAACACCGGGCGGTTGATTGTTTTGGTTGCCGTGGTTTTAAGCCTCACTCCTGCCGCGGGCCGAACCGATACCAAGAATTTGATTTACGCCGGCGTTGCGGGGATCGGCGGCGGCCTTGCGGCACGCAGCGCCTCGCATCAGTTTTTTGGGCAGGTTTCCAGGTTCAGCTTATCCCCCAGCTATGTCAGCCTGCTCGGTTCTCGCCGGCATCGCCCGGGCAGCTGGGTCGTCGAAACTCCCGTGGCTAAACTCGAAGGCATTTTTAGCAAAGCCATCAAGAATGGTTATACCCAGGCTCGCGTCAGAGTGGACGAGGATATCAGGTCTTTTGGCCGGAATACGCCTCATGATTACAGCGAGACATTCAGTTTGTCCGCGAAACCATCGGACGCCGCCTGGCGGGTTAGGAGTTTTGTCAACCAGCGGAGAAGCGCCGCGCCGTTTCCTTTAGGTGATTACAAGCGCGGCGTTATGACGGTTAAAGTCGTTAAGCGGTTAACAAGACCTCAAGTTTTCGGCTACGGTTTTCTATTGGCGTCGGGAGTTGCTTTAACAGCGGCCGCAGCCGTGTCTGTCGTTAACTACTATGCTAGAAATCAGGAGAAAATAAAATCACAAGGAGCGCGGCAAAGATGAGAATAACGATTTTATTGATGAGTTGTTTTTTTGCCTTCAGCCTTTGGGCGCAAGACGGGAACCGCGCGGCTGATCGAGGGTTATCAAGGCAAGTTCAAAACTTTGAGGCTATTGATCTTGACGGCCGTCCGATTACGGTTGATTTTGCGAAGCTTCGCGGTCATCCGGTTCTGCTTCATTTTTGGAGTTTTAATAGGGTAGCGGGCGGCCCTCGGGTAACTTCAGATAACGAGGGTCAGTCGCAAGAATTTTGGAGGGAGGAACTCCCAGCGCTTAATGAATTGGCCAAAAGACACCCCGAGATCACTGTGATCGCCATTCAGTGGTCGGCTAACTCCACATTTACCAAAAGAGTTGATCTGGAAGGCGTTGGCAAAGAGTTGGGCAAGGTGTTGGGCGCCAGGAAGGCAAAAAATTTTACGGTGGTTCATGACTCGCCCGACGCTTCGGTTGCCAACGTTTATCAGATTCCTATGCTGGGTTACCACCCAAGCACTCTGTTTGTTAATTCCGAAGGCCTGATCGCGGTGGCTCGCTTAGCGACCTTTCGTTATTGGAATTCCCCGGTTGCCGAGCGGCTGGTGGAAGAATTAAACAGAAGCGTTTCCGAACCTCGCTAATCTATTTGCGTATCCCCACGGCCATCCCTTCACCGGTTGGGATCATCGCCCAAGAAGAGAAATACTTTGGGTTGGCCAACAAATTTAAAAATTCCCGCATCGGTTTAATTTTGGGCGCTTCTTCTGGGTCCGCTTGTTTGGGATCCAAATGGAGTTGTCCAAAAAGATAGGCATTATCCCCGGCCACAAGACCCCCAGGGCGCAGATTTTTGATCGCCCACTCAAGGTAAAGCGGATAGTTGACTTTATCCGCGTCAATAAAACAAAAGTCAAAAGGGCCCTGGACAGTCAGTTTTTCAAGAGCTTTGGCCGCCTCTCCAACTAAAATAACTGTTTTATGGGCCATGCCCGCCATCTTGAGGTTTTCCTGCGCAACGCCGGCATAATCTGCGTTCACCTCAAGGGTGTAGAGCCGCCCGTCCTTGGCCAACCCCTTGGCGATCCAGGCGGCGGAATATCCGCCTAAAGTGCCCACTTCCACCGCTTTTTTAGCGTTGCAGGAACGCGCCAGAAACTCCAAAATTTTTCCTTCTAAGGGACCAACGGACCAGGCGGGCAGCCCCTTTTGAGCGGACTCTTCCCGGATTTTTTTAAATTCCGGCGGTTCCTGAATTACTATTTTTAAGACGTAATCCAGCAGTTCTTTAGAATCATAATTTCCTCGAAGATCAGTCGCGTGCGATGATTGCGTAGCCATTTGTTTATCCTCTTTTCGACTCCTTTCGATGGGGTCGCGTCTTGACTTTTGACTAAATCCGTCAAAAGTCAAGACGCGACCCCCAAAACCGTACCCCAACCGCGAGGTTCTGTTACCTTACTCCTCGAATTTTTCGGCGTCGAAAACCTGTATTTCAGTTTTAGGGTCTTTCCAGCAGTCGCGGGGTAGTCGCGCTTTTTGCTGGCAAAGCTCTCCCAGAAAATTTTCTTTTGCGGGTATGTCCTCCCATACCGAAGGAAGAAAAAGGCCGGAGTTGCGGCCCTGGCCCAGCAATACCCCTTGGCCTGATTTGATCGCTTCGTGCGAGGGCGTTTTTCTAAACGGAGTTAATTTAGAAATTTCTATATGAATCTTGGTCAACTCATCGGGTTTAACCGTCTGGAAACGCGGGTCTTCCAGCGCGCTTTTGATGGCGTAAACCTGGACCGCTTCGGCCAGGGGCAGGTCGGGCAGTAAACTGCCGATGCAACCTCTTAAGCTGGCCCCATGAGGTTGGTCTTTGCGTCGCAATGTCACGAAAACCGAAGCGGGGAGATTCAATTCGGGGTCAGGCCAAAGCTTGCGTTCAGGTTCCTCGCCCTTATTCAATTTCTTTAACAGGGCTTGACGCGCTAAACGGAGAAGCTCCTTTTTTTGCTGATCGGTAAGGCTTGTTTGTTTTCGGGATTTCGCGCCGCGCAGCCAAAGAAGAGAGGCGTAACCCACGGTTCGGTTTGTATCCCCGATACCCGGCAGTTCCCCGGAATTAACATACTGCAAAAGTTGGGCGCGGGTACCGGTTTTGTCCATGGCGTAAAGCGCGGCCAACACCGCGGCTTCGCCACAGTAAGTGCAAACCAACTCCTTGGGCCCTCGTTCCATGATAAACCGGGAGGCTTGCCAAAGATAGGCCGGTCCCCATTCCGGCTCCAGGATCGTCTTGAGAGTCGCGCTGTCCACCAGCCTGGCTATTTTGGTGTCCGGGTAATGAGCCAGATCGGAAGAAACAAGAAGGAACATTTTTTTGTTCTTCATGAATTGAGCCAGAGCTTCGCCGATTTGGCTCGCTATTTTTGGGTCTTCGTTGTTCATTAAGAGGGGAACAATTTTAAATTGGTTTTTAAGAACGGTCTGCAGAAATGGGAGCTGAACCTCTATGGAATGTTCGCGTTGATAGGCCTGGGGCAGATGTTCGATCAGGGGAGTTAGTTTTTGAAGCGTTTTAACCGCGGCCTCATCAATCGGGACTTTGCCCAAAGGGGTTGCAAAACCGCCCGAATCAATTGTGGCCGCGCCGCGAACACCGTGGCGGTGGCCCGTTGCGATGATGATCACCGTTGGGTAGGAGCGGCCCTGAAGGATGCGATAAACCAAAGCCGCGGTTTTGCCGGAGTAAGCGTAGCCGGCATGGGGCACCAGGGCCGCCACGATTTCGGACTGCACCGTGAAGGTCGAAGCTTCCCGAACATATTTTTCCACCGTTCTTTTTAGTTCGGCCGCGCCGGCGGGATAAAATCCGCCGGCGACTTGAGGGGGGATGGTTTCGGCGGGGATTGATTTAACCAGTTGAAGGATAAGGAGTAATGCTATTGCGCAACTTCTCCTCTGCGTCATCCCGCCACAGGGCGGGATCCAGGCTCCTAAGAGGAATTTTAAAATCTGGATACCGGCTTTCGCCGGTATGACGAAACAAGATGGTTTAAGGACAATTTTCGAAGTTCTTATAGACGCGGTCATTTTTCTCGGTTATTGTATAAAAGGATCGGGAACTCAATGCTGAACGCCAAGATCAGAAATAGTGTTATTTCTCTTTTTGTCATAGTTTGGACTCTTGTTTTTCACTATGAGTCAACCCGGCTGCAGGCGTTAAGCCGCGTTTTCAAGCGCGAGCTTCCCAAAATCAAATTCCTGTTTCCGCCGGCCGGCTGGATCATGTTTTTCCGCGTGGAGGATTCTTACGGAACGGCGGAAGTTTACGGGCTTAAAGGACAAACCGGTTTTTTTATTGATCCGCACCGGGTTTTTGAGACTCGATGGCTGGGTTACGACAATATCCATCGAAATGTTATGGTTTCGGTGTTAAATGCGAACCGCGGCCCTGATTTTTGCCGGTATCTTAAAAGAAAATTTCCGGAATATGAAAATTTTGCGGTGATTCAAGCAGCTTGGCCTTCCGTATCCAAGGCGCCGGAAGACAAAAGAACGGGACTAGTTTATCAATGCGGGGGAAGGTGATCGATAATGAGTAAAAAAACCCCGTTTTTTCACCGATCGCTGATTACTGTTTTCTTTTATGGGACTGTTAACTAAGTCATGGCATACCTGGTTCCTGGAGGAACGCCCTTCGGTTAGTCTTGCCTTGTTTCGATTCGCGGTGGCTTGGACCGCGGCTTTCCATGTTATTCCTACTTTTTTTGAGATGGGGGACAACTATCTCTCAACCGCTTTCCGGGAATATAACGCCTCCTTTTTCACCGTTCAAGTTTTGGAGCGGGTTGCGCAGAATCCTGATTGGATTGTTTGGGCCATGGCCGGCGTCTTTGTGCTTTCTTTAGTTTTTTACTTCATTGGTTTTTTAACCCCTTTCTCCGGCGCGGCTTTGTACCTTAGCTGTCTTTATTTTTACGCCCGCAACTCGCTTCACATCGGCACGCTATCTTGGGATATGTACCTGGTGGTCTTTTTTTTGACGCTATGCGCCGTTTACCCGGGCGATTCTTTTTCAGTGGACAGTTTGATCCGCGGAGACCCCGAACCCTGGAACCGCAAACGGCCTTTTTTTCAACAGCGGCTGCTTCAAATGGTGATCGCCAGCTTCTTTTTTTACACCGCGCTCTGGAAAATTTGGCCCCAAGGCAATTGGGTCACCGATCATCCCTATTTTTATCTGATGCATTACCCCGACATCGGCGTCATGAAACAGTTTCCGGGCCGTTCGCTTTTGGCGCGCCATCTTTGGCTTTCCGAAGCGGTTGAATATTTAATTCTATTTTTTGAGTTCACCCTGCCCGTCTGGCTTTTCTGGAAAAGAACCAGGATTTTTGCGATTTTATTGGCCGGGTTTTTTCATGTGCTTTTGGTGGTGACCATGCATGTGCCCACCATCTTCTTTTTTCTTTTTCCGTCTATGCTATTGTTGTTTATTGAACCCGAGGAGATCGTGAATTGGCTTGAAAGACGACGGCAGGCTTGGAAGGCGTGGGGCCGCCACAAACTGATCTATGACGGCGGCTGCGGCTTCTGCCGCGCCTCGGTCAAGAGGATTTTGGCGTGCGATCCAACCGGACGCTTAGAGCTGGTAGATTTTCGTTCAGAAGATGTCGCGCGGCTGGACCCGGAGTTAACTCACGAAGCTTGCCATGCCCAGATGCATCTTTTAGAAAGGGAGGGGAAATTAACCGGCGGCTTTCACGCTTTTAGGCGGCTAACCCTTAAACTTCCGATGCTCTGGCCTTTGGCCCCTTTAATAAATATCCCCGGTTTGGGTTTAATCGGCGAGCCCATTTATCGTTGGGTGGCCAGGAACCGTTTCGGTTTTCACCTTTGGCCAACGTGCAAAACCAACGTTTGCCTTAGAGAAAAGTAGGGACAGACACTACTTTTTAAAAAGTAGTGTCTGTCCCTACTTTATAACCGATTAGCCGCCTTGGCTCGGATCACCAAGCCATTTTTATTTTGAATCTTGCAAAAAAAAGGGGGGGGGCTAGACTATTATTAACAGTTCATTTAAATTTCAAATTGACGGAGGAATTGATGCAGAAACAAAAGGTTCACATTGCGATTTTATCTTTAAGCCTAACCTTTTTTGGTTCAGGCTTGCTGTTGAGTCAAAAGCAGAATCCCTTTGACAATCCGGCGCCATCAAAGTCCAAATCTTCTCGCGTTCAGCATTCTTCTAAAAAATTGCAACAGGAAAATGCCAAAGAAGTATTGAATAAACTTGGAATTGCTTTTACGACGGAGGCTTTTTTTGAGGAGGTCAAGAAGGGCAATATCCAAAATGTGCGGTTATTTATTACAGCGGGCATGAATCCCGATGTCCGCGATTCAAGCCATCCCCTGAATCCAACAGCTTTAATGCACGCGGCCGCGAGAGATTATGTTGAGATAGGCAGTTTTCTTCTAAAAGTGGGCGCTGACAAGAATGCGCGCAGATTAATTGATGGGGGGTATTCATATTGTGAGGAGGGACCAAATGAGGAGGGGGAAACAAAGAAGTGGGGCAACACTGTTTTAATGGTGGCTGCGGGTTCAGGTCGTCCCAAGATGACCTCTCTTCTTATTTCTGCCGGAGCTGATGTTCATGCCGTATGCCGTGAGCGTCGTGATGCCAATGCCCTTGATGATGCGATGCAGTTCATTATTAGTCCTCATGATGATAAAGAAGAGATGACGAGGGAAAGGAGAAGAGACGCTTTTGAAACCATACGCCTGCTCCTTAAGGCAGGCGCTGATCCCAATAGACCACAAGGTTATGATCGTTATATTCCTTTCACATCCCTGCTAACTTAATTCTTTCTGAACGTATAAAAACGTCTTAAAATAAGGGGTTTTCGCTGTGTCCCTGGCTTTTGACCAGAAATACCCTGTAGAGGGAAATTTGAGTTAACTTAGCGGGGATGATATTCCTTTCATGGGCGCCGCTCTTATAGGGTCTAAAGAATTGGTGCAGATTTTTTTGGACAACAGCAGGCCTAATGTCAATGCGAAGAACAAAAACGGTCTTTCTGTATTGCATGTAGCCGTTCATGACACATCAGAGGAAGCGATCACGGCAGATCAGGCTGATGTGGTCAAACTTCTTCTTGAGCACGGAGCGGATGTAAACGCTCAAGATAAAGATAACGAAGGCGAAACTCCTTTAATGACTGCTATTACTAGGAGAATTGGCGCTGTTAGTAAACGAGATCCCGATCGTCGTGCGGATTATGTCGACAAACTAATACCTGTTATTAAGGTTTTGCTTGCTGACCCCAAGATTGAGATTAACCGCAGAGATCGTGAGGGGCGAACAGTTTTAGGATATGCCGAAATGGCGGGAGCCAAAAAGGTGACACAACTTCTTAAATCCCACGGAGCTAAAGAGTAAAGTTTTTTTTCTGTTCCTCCGAGGGCGCAAAATAAACGCTAAGTGCCAGGCACTTACAAGCTTGTAAGTGCCTGGCACTTAGCTAGCTGGCACTTAGCTAGGGGGTGGCGATTTGGTAGATGCAGACCGAGTGGCCGCCTTGGCCGTCGCGGCCTTGGGAGGTGACCCAGACTTGGCCGCCGTCGGGAGAAACGGCTAACCCAACGGGATAAGAGTCTACCCGGATTTCTGCCGCTTTTTTGAGATTATCCGCATCCAGAACGATCAGCTTGGAATCCCCGTTGGAAGCGGCATAAACCCATCGGCCATCAGGGCTCACTTCAATCGTGCGCACGCTGTGGCCTGCGAAAATTTCAGCGGATGGCTTGAGCGTTTTTTGTTTTTTGCGGGCCCGGTCCAGCAAATCTTTGACTTTAATTTTGGATACGTAGCCGCTGATATTAGAGCTGGCGTAAAGCCATTGGCCGTCGGGGCTTAGCGCGAGATGCCGCGGCGTCGGCTTTGTGCCCCAAACCGTTTCCACGTACTTTTTTTCTTTGACATCAATCACCGCGATGCCGCCCCCGGACATGCGTCCGACTAAAAGATATTTGGAATCAGCCGTGAAAACGGCTCCCCTTAAACAAAACCCGCATTCCTTATCGCGGTCTATGGGAACCACATCCCCGCCTTCGGGTTTTAGGGAATCAAGCGTCACCCGATTTTCCACCGCGACCAGATGCGAGAGCTTGAAGTTTTGGGGATCGGCGGCGGAAATATCCACAAAACCCACCGTGTTGTCTCCCCAGTGGATGAAAGCCATCCATTTTCCGTCCGGCGAGGCGATGAGCCACTTGGGAATAGGGCCGGAGGGCAAAACGCGCACGATCTCGTCTTTCTGGGTATCAATCACCGCGACAGCGCAGGGATTGTGAGAATATTGATCGTAACTGCGGCGGTAGTAGCTGACCCAGAGATACCGGCCGTTGTGGGTCAATTCCATTTCAACCGGCTTGCCCGCGAAATGGTTGACGTTGCCGCTTGGCGGCTTAACTAGAAATTCGTAATCAAAAGGTTTTTGGCCGGAAAAAAGACGCTCCGATTTTTCATCGAAGCGGTGGCGGATGAGAGCGGTTTGCCGGCGCGTTTTGGCATCGTAAACCACCGTGGTGAATCCTTCCAGTGAATTGACATAAACCTTTTCTCCGCCGGGCAGAAATTTGGCTGATTTTGGCGACTGAATTTCGGGGTCATAGATGTCGCCGGGATTTTGCGGTGCGGGATTGTAGTGCTGAAGGCGTCCGGTTAGGGTCAAAGCGATCTTGCCGTCAGCCGATGAGGCTGAAAGTCCGATCGGCGTGTTCCTGTAAACGGGGTACACCGCCTCTTTTTTGTTAAGAAGTTTGCCCTCGCTGGTGACCAGCAGGGGATTTTTGGGGATTTCTTCAAAGGAAAGTTTTTTAATCAGCCAGATGGCCTGCTTTTTTTCATCCGGGACCGGCTTATCGTTTCCATTTTGGGCGAAAGGGATGATTTCGCCGGAAACAAAAGCGCCGGTTTTGCCGTCCAGTTGAATTTTGAGAAGGGCGCAGATAGGGCCTTTTGCGAAATCGCCCAAGCCGTAGGCGATCAGGCGGTCTTTATGGAGTTCCATGGCGGCCGGGCCGTTTTTGCGGCGGCCAACCACCATATCGGCCCCCGCTTCAATCAAGCCGCGGCCAAATTTTAGGAGCTCATTTTTTTTCATCTTTTTCTCTTCGCGCCAGTCAATAATGACGATATTGCCGTCACCTTTCAATTTTTTAATCGTTGCATTGGCGTTCTTGACCGCGGCATCGGGAATCTTAATCAAAGCGACGGGCTTTTTCGGAGTCTCAAATCGGACGATCTCACCCTCCGGTTCTTGGGTACGGCCGATAACAACGTCCGCTTCCAGGTGAGGTTGCGCGATCTGCGGCAAACTGCCGCTTAAAACGCCGCCCACGGCCGCGACTTTAATAGTCGCTGAAAATCCCGCCAAAGGAATAAACAGGATCAGCGATAAAGTTTTAAGCGCTTTCCACCAGAGCGAAGAGAATAGATAGCGGCCGAGCTGGCTTCTTTTTACCCATTTCACCTTAGCCATCCCAGTCATCTTAGCCGCCCTTTTTTCTATATGAGCATGGATTCTCCATTTCATGATCGAGTGGGAGAACGTTTTGTGCCCGTTTTTTGGCGGGCAGCGCTTCAAGCTTTCAGTGGGTAGTCCCCATCCATCCTTGAGGAAAAGTTCCTTGTTGTTTCTGCGTACAAGCAGGATTCGATTTTTTAAGTCGCGGTGAAGTTTGATGGCAAGTTCCAATTTTTTGTTTTTGATTCTTTTTTGTTCACTAGAATGCGCGCCCTTGGTCTTGCAGAATTTTTTTATTGGGCAGATAGAGCAGTTCGCGCCCTTGGCTTTGCAGATCAGGGCTCCCAATTCCATGAAAGCTTGGGTAATTTCGGAGGGTTTGCCGATGGTACCTGGTACCAAAGGCCCCTTTTCGGCCATTTGGTACCAGGTACCATCGGATTTGCCCAAAATCCTTAGCGTGACCCGCCGGATGTTGGTGTCAACCGGCAGAGTGGGCACCTCGAAAGCGATGCTGGCCACGGCGCCGGCCAGATAGGGTCCGAATCCGGGAAGTTTTTGAAGTTCGGCCGAGTCTTTGGGAAAATAACCCAAACGCTCGATTTCCTGGCAGGCTCGCCAAAGATTGGCCGCGCGGAGGTAGTAACCCAGGCCGGACCACGCTTTTTTGACTTTCCATAGCGGCGCTTTGGCCAATGATTTAAGGGTGGGAAATTCTTTTAGGAAAGATTCGTAGCGCGGCAGGACGGTCGCCACCGTGGTCTGAACCAGCATGAATTCCGAAACCATGACGCGGTAAGGGTCCTGGTTTTTGCGCCAGGGAAGGTCCCGTTGGTTTTCACGGTACCAAGCAACAAGATTTTTAAGCCAAGGGCTTTGCACCCATTGATCTTAGAAAAAGACAGGGTGTTGTGGGTTGTTTATTTTTTGGAAACGTTGACGCGGTAAGAGCGCAGAAATTCGGTGGCCAGGCCGCCCACGAGCCCGCCGAGTACGCCCCATTTGCCGTAATCAACAAATGTAGAGAATGAGCTTTTGGTTACAATTTTGACTAACAAGCCGCCGGACACTCCGCCGGCTAGGCTGGAGACCACCAGGCTGGCCGGAACTCCGGCCCGATCACGCAGCGAGCCCTGCGCGATCGCTCCGACCAGGCCACCGGCGCCAGCCGCAAGCCCTTGCGACGCCACTCTCAAAGCAATCCATTCAAGATCGCCTTTGCTTTGGCGGTTTTTCCAATAAGCGGTCACTTTCTGGCGATCCCAATAAGCGATCAATTTCCATCCTGGATGGATCATTCCGGCGAAGGCCCCGGTCATCACGCCGAAGAAAGGCTCGGCAAAGGCTCTTTGGCCTGCCGACACCGGTTTGTCAGGCACAATTTTAACATCCGCGTCCGAAGTTGTTGTCGCGGCAAGATCAGATGTTTTGGGTTTGACGGACCAGCGCGTGCGCAGTGTCGTCCCCGGCTGAAGAATCCAGGAACTTTTATGGAAGGAAGCTGTCAGTCGCGCGGAGGTTTGAAAAATAGGCAGGTCATTCGGCCGGATCGTGTCGGCCAGAACGGAACTGCCGTTAAAAGTAAGCAGAAAAATTCCAACTATTCGCATATGTCTACCCCCTTTCAAGAAACATAAACAGAATAATCGTAGCCGGGGCAAGGCGCATGGGCCTGGCGGGGAAATTCAATTTGGGACTAAAGTTTTTTGAAAACAGGGCTTATACTTAAGGCGCAGGAGGTATCGTGGCGTCTGCTGATCTTCACGAAGCGGTTTTGGAAAACCTGCCGGGGGGCCTGATTGTCATTGACCCGGAGGGCACGGTCTTGGTGGTTAACCGCGCCGCCAAGAAAATTTTGGGACTGCCGCCCCAATCATTTAAGGGCAATCCCTGCAAAAAACTTTTTTCGGCCCAGCCGGCCATGGTGGACGTTTTAATGGGAACCACCAAACATTTGTCCGAAGTCAATAGAAAGGAGATGCGCATCGCCAATCTGCGCGGGGAAAGAATCGTTTTGGGCTACGGCACCCTTGTTTTCCGCAGTGAATCAGGCAGTCCCCTTGGCGTGGGCATGACGTTTCAGGACATCACTCCCTTTGTGCCCGTGCCCCTTCACGGCCAGTTCATCAGCCTGATCAACCTTTATTTTATTCCTTTCACCTTCGCCATGGTGATCGCGGCTTTAATCTGGGGTTTGGCCGAAGCGTGGGAAAAAACGCTGGCCATCGCGGTGCTGCTGGGATTGGCGGCGTTTAATTATTTCGTGGCCTGGCAGGTCAGGCGCGCCCGCACCGATATGTTGGATTTGGCCAAACTGCACACGCCGGCCAATTTTTTGGCCATGGGATTGCTGGTGTATCTTTTAGGCACCCTTTGGGGCCCGATGTGGCTTTTATTCGTGCTGACGCCGCTGGCCGCGAGCTTGTACGCCACGCGCACCATCACTTTGGCCACCTCGGTCACCTCCGCCGTTGTTCTTTTGGGCATTTATGACCAGCGGGGCTTAACCGGAACCATCGGCTGGGCCCAGGCGTTTCTGCACGCTCTTTTTATCGTTTTGATCAGTCTTTTCGTTCATTCCTTGGCCGCTTTGGTTGAACGGGTGAGATCGGGCCGCGCATAAAAATAGGGACAGACACTATTTTTAGAAAAAAATAGTGTCTGTCCCTATTTTTTAGTTTTCATATGATACAAGCAACGCTATGAGCAAACGTGCGGTGACCGCGGACAATGCTCCCAAGGCGATCGGGCCGTATTCGCAGGGGATCTCTGCGGGAGATTTTGTATTTGTTTCGGGGCAAACGCCGCTGGAGCCCGCGACCGGCAATTTAATTAACGGGGATATTCGCGCGCAAACAGAGAGGGTTTTAAATAACGTCCAGGCGGTTCTCGAAGCCGCCGGTCTTGATTTTTCGCGTGTGGTTAAAACGAACGTTTATCTTAAAAATATGTCTGATTTCGCGGCGATGAATGAAGTTTACGCCAAATTTTTTAAAGAGCCCTATCCCGCCCGCGCCACCATTGGGGTGGCCGAACTTCCTAAGAATGCCTTGGTAGAGATCGAAGCGATCGCTATCCGGTAGTCTTCGCTGTTATCTTTCCCGCTGTTTCGGTCCGAGGTCGTTAGGTGTTACTTCTGTTTTTGGTCGTTTGCCATAGCGGCCGCCATCGGGCCGTCCCACATAACCAAAATCATCAAGGTCAATAATGGATTGGGAGGATTGCTGCGGCATCGGCGCAAATCCTTGGCTTGAGGCGCTGGGATTGGAACACCATTTCGGCGTTCCATCCGCCTCTAAACCTTTGCTGTGGAAGTTCTGCAGGGTGGTCAAGGTTCGTTCGTATTGGGCGGACGACATCTCTCCTCGCCAGATGTGGTAATAGGTATTGTTGGTGCAGGCCGCGATTCTTAGCTGGTTTTCGTATTTGTTGGCATTCATGCTGGGACATTCGTTTTGGGTGGTTGGTTTTCCTGAACCAGAGCCCAAAACCGCGTCGCAACTGTTATTGTGCTCGTTGACATAATCAATGCGGCCGGAAAATTCGAGGTCCGGGTTGCCGCCGCCGCCTTGCATGCCGCCATTGGTGCTCACTAAAGCCCCTGGAATTTCTTGCTTAATAATATTGGCCACGCCCTCTTCCCAATTAATGTCAGGCCTGCAGATGAAGTTTTCATTGCCGACTTGGAAAATAACGTTAGGGTAGCCCTTTAATTCTTGAGCGATCTTTTTTAGCCACACCACATGACGTTCTTCGGGCGCGCGGCGAAAGGCGTTGCATCGATCATCGCCAACCCAGGGGGTCAGCCCGCTTTTTTTCATGACCCAGCCGTCAATTAGGTCCACTTCAACATAAATTTTGGCATCCAGGAGCGCCTGCGCGGTCTGGCGAAGCCTGATCCAAAATTCATCATTCCACTCGCCTCTGGCGGCGGCTTCTATATCCGCTTTTCCGTCGCTTTTGATTTTGTAAGCCACCCACCAAGGCTGGGCGCCTGAAGCCGACATGGCTCGCGTTGAGAGGCCGCCGGATTTTAAAAATTGGTAAGGCCGGTCTTCTCGAGAAACGATGGTACGGCCAAGCACTGAAAATGACAAGGAAGCCGCGCTGGTGTCCGGCATAAAGGGACCAAGACGAATATGAGCATAGTTGGCCCTGCCTCTTAATTTGCTTATTCCCCTATCGTTGATAAACGGCCAGCCTTCTTCGAGAGCCGCATCGCCGCCGTCTCCGCCTTCGCAGCAGTGAATGGCGCCGTAGAGAGCCACCGGCTGGCCGCTTTGATTAACAAATTTGTTGCCGCTCACGCGAAGTCTGGTAAATCCAGGCGTTGGCGTCGGTGTCGGGGTGGGGGTGGGGGTGGGGGTTGGAGTCGGGCCTGGAGTCGGAGTTGGGGTCGGGGTTGGATCCGTGGGCGGTTTAAAACCGCATCCGAACAAGGATCCTACTGCAAGAACAGGGGCCGCCGCCGCCACGGCCATTCCTAATGCTAAATCTAAGCCCGCGCTTTTTGCCCTAAGGCAAGCTTGTTCAAATTTTGTAGGAGCTTGGTGAACGATGCGTGGGCGCTGGGTTGAAAACGCCTCCTGGACGCTTTGGGCATCTTTGTCATCTAAAGCCCAGGTCAAAGAAAGGGTATTGACATTAATAACGAGCGCCATGAGAACGCGGCCAATTTGATTTGGTTTTTTCATTAGGTTACCTCCACAACCCTAACAGGATAGCTAGGACCGGTTATCATGTCGCCTGTCTTTAGACCTAATTGAAATTAGGACCAAAGTCCCAGCTACATCCCCGCTAAGTTAACTCAAATTTCCCTCTACAGGGTATTTCTGGTCAAAAGCCAGGGACACAGCGAAAACCCCTTATTTTAAGACGTTTTTATACGTTCAGAAAGAATTAAGTTAGCAGGGATGAAGTCCCAGCTATCTAAAGAGCCGCAAAAATGTTTAAACTGAAAGCATGAACGGGCCAATTGTCATTGCCGGAGGAACCGGTTTTATCGGGCAGGCTCTTACCCGGGAGCTCAAATCAAGAGGTCGCGACGTTCTGCTGTTAAGCCGCGGACCGTCGGGCAGTCGTGACGGTTTTCCCTTGGTGCATTGGGATGTCAAAGCCGGGGGAGGCGCCTGGGCCAAAGAGGTAGGCGCGGCGCAGGCGGTTATCAATCTGGCGGGGGAATCAGTGGCTGACGGCCGCTGGACAAAAAATAGAAAGAAGATGCTATGGGAAAGCCGGATTATGACCACTCGGGCCCTTATTGATGGTATGGAACATCTTTCGCCCAGGCCCCCTATTTTTATCAACGCCTCCGCCGTCGGATTTTATGGTTCCAGAGGCGATGAGGACTTAAATGAAGGGGCCTCGTCCGGTTCCGATTTTTTGGCGCAGCTTTGCAGGGCTTGGGAAAAAGAGGCCGTTTCCGCCGAGAAGATCGGCGTGCGCACCGTAAGAATCAGAATCGGAATCGTGCTGGGACGCGGGGGAGGGGCTTTGGCCAAAATGCTTTTTCCTTTTCGGCTGGGTTTGGGAGGACGGCTTGGCTCGGGCAAACAGTGGATGTCTTGGATTCACCTCGATGATTTAACCGGACTGATTCTTTTTATTTTGAATCAAGAAAACATCAGGGGCGCGATCAACGCCACGGCGCCCAACCCCGCGACCAATGAAGAATTTACCAAGACGCTCGCCGCTGTTTTGAACCGCCCAGCTTTCTTTGGAGTGCCGGGTCCTTTTTTGCGCTTGGCGCTGGGGGAGATGGCGGATATGCTCTTGACCGGACAGAGAGTTCTGCCTAAGAAAGCCTTAGCCCTTGGTTATAAGTTTCGCTACCCAACCCTAAAGGAAGCGCTGATCAAAGCCTGTCATTAATGGCATCGCAAGGGTTTAGCGCAGGGGAGTCACCCTTGCCCCCAGACCCGAGAACCAGTCCCGACGGTTCTCCCCGCGTGCTCGCGGGGCCCCTCTCCACTACTGGGTTCACGGGTGACTCCCCTGCGCTAAACCCTTTCATGGCATCCGCATCCGGCGTGCCGCCGTCCGCCGGCGCCTGCGGCGCGGCGGGAATATCGACCGTGCGCTCGGCTGTTTCCAGAGAGCCGCGGACGTATTGAAGGATTTCGGGATGATGAAACGCAATTTTGTTGGGGTTGTAGTAGTGGTAAATAAACCCTTCCATATATAACTCCACGATCTGGTCGTAACCCTGGGGGCCCAGGACGGGATCGGCATCCTCCGGACCCGGCAGGTAGTTCCAGGGAACGGAGTGTCCTTTTTCCAGGTGCTCCTTGAGGTTTTTGTGGCCTTTGGCGCGCAGGTGCGCCAAGATCGCGTTCTTATATTTTTCATGCAGGCTTTGAAATTGCGGGTCTCTCGCGCTTAGAAGATGGCCGCCGCCCACAAGCTGATCCACCGCGTGCGCCGTTTCTGCCAACAGCACCGATATGGAACGTTTGCAATGAATATGAATCTGGCGGTTCCAGGGGAAATAGTTGCCCGGCATCACGCATTTTTTGGTGTTTTGCTTGGAGTCAAAGTAAGAGGAGTGGTAGATCACCTTGACTCCCATTTGATCGAGCTTGGCCAGAATGGAGGCCGGGATCATCTCGAGCGCCTGCTCGGCGTCCTTATTGGTTTCGGGGGAGCCGTTGAGCGCCTCTTTGAGTTCCTGATAGTTGTAGGCGCGTTCCGGCATGACGGCGTTGGCGCGGGGGGGCGAGTTGAAGTTAAGAATATTCGGCGGTGGCGATTTAACGCCGGGGAAACCACTGGAGAAGGTCATCAAGACCCGGTGGCTTTGTTCAAGCGTCCGTGCGCCGGTTAATCCGGCGCCCAAGCAAAGAATCAGCATTGTTGACGCAAGGGCTGCCAATGTTTTCACGGCGCCTCCATGCGCCTCAACGCGAGCTTGCTATTCTCGGTTGTGCGGCATTCGGAGCCCGGCGTTTAGGCGCCGGTCTCCGGTGCGGATGCTAGGTTGCGTTGTTAAAGAGCGATGCGTTGGCCGGTCTGGGTTCCTCGTGGATGACGTAATGTCACAGTCCGGCCGGTTGCCACGAGGCGTATTGGTGTAAATATAGATAAAGTTGTTCATATAGGTCAATAGTCACTTTTCGATATAGGACTTTAGACTAGTTCCCGGTGAAAAACATTATTTTTAGAAACCGGCAGCATTAAAATGAACAGTCATGCCTTCCCGCTCTCTTTTTCTTTCCTTGTTTCTCATTTGAGCAATCGTTGGCCCGTATCACGGCCCCGCGCG
>JACQJO010000011.1 GCA_016205025.1 Elusimicrobiota bacterium | reverse complement strand
CATTTGTATCACGCGTTGGACAAATTCTACGCTGATGAAAAACGCGCATGGCCGTGTTCACATGCGGCGTTTGTTGGGTCGGCGTAACCCATGACTTCGATGGATATAAACGGATGTTTTTCACCGGGAACTAGACTAAGCTTTAAACTTCAGCGCCAATGCTTTCGGCATGTTGGCTTAAATCCAAACCTTTGTCTTCCTGTTCGGTTCGAACTCGAAAGGTAATCAACGTGTCTGATATTAAATAAAGAAGATATGAACCGCTGAACGCAAAAACGCCGGCTCCTATGATCGTCAAAAGATGGCGGATGAATATCGTGGGATCTCCGTGAACCAAGCCCACCTTGTCCGCCAAAAGACCGGTGGCGATCATGCCCACCATGCCTCCGACCCCGTGGCAGGGAAACACATCCAGCGTGTCATCCAAAGTGGTTTTGGATTTCCAGTAAACCGCTAAATTACTAACAATGGCGGCCGCGGCTCCGATCGCGATACTGGCCGGTATGGTGACATAACCCGCGGCCGGCGTAATCGCCACCAAACCCACCACGGCTCCGATTGAAGCGCCGAGGGCCGAAGGCCGACGCCCTCTAACCGCGTCAAAAAACACCCAGGCCAACATAGCCGCGGCGGAGGCGGTGTTGGTGGCGCAAAAGGCCAGCACCGCTGTTTCATTGGCCGCTAGCGCGGAGCCGGCGTTAAAACCAAACCAGCCAAACCACAGCATGCCGGTTCCGAGTAACACAAAGGGAATATTGGCCGGCGCGTGGATTTCGTTGGCTAATTTCACTTTACGCGGGCCTAAAAATAGAGCGCCGGCCAAAGCCGCGAATCCGGCCGACATATGCACCACGGTTCCACCGGCAAAATCCAAAACGCCCCATTGGCGCAAAAGCCCTTCGGGATGCCAGGTCATGTGCGCTAGAGGCGCGTAGATAAAAAGAGTGAACAGCACGATGAAAACCATGTAGCTCGCGAAACGCACGCGCTCCGCGAAAGACCCGGTGATCAAAGCCGGCGTGATGATCGCGAACTTCAACTGAAACATCGCGAAAAGAGCCAAGGGTATCGTGGGCGAAAGATCGGGATGCGTGGCGCCCCCGACGCCGTTAAACATAAAGTAAGTCCAAGGATTGCCGATGATCCCGCCCAAGCTATCGCCGAAAGCCAAACTAAATCCAACGATCACCCAAACCAAGCTGACTACGCCCATCGCGATAAAAGATTGGAGCATGGTCGAAATCACATTTTTTTTCTGAACCATGCCGCCATAAAAAAAGGAGAGCCCCGGCGTCATCAACAGAACTAGGGCCGTGGCCGTCAGCATCCAGGCGACATCGCCGGCCACGATCGGTCCGCCGGCAACCCGATTAGCCGAGGGCGCGAAAACGAACAAGCCCGTCAGAGCCGCGCCGATTAATAGCCCAAGGGCGACCAGCCACTCCGGTTTGTTTTTACGCATCCGCGCCTCCCCTAAAGAAAAAAACCACGCCACCCTGCTTGACGCAAGATGCCGGGGCCATGGTTTTTATTGAAACAAATTTTGCGGCAAAAAACCAAAAGGGCGGCTTAAAATTCCTGAAATTTCAAGGCCGCCCTTTTTAATTTAGCTTAACAACCGCAAGGCTTCTTTGGTCCCATGCTATACCTCCTTGCCCCGATATTCCCGATATCGGGGCAAAAATCTTTAACCTTTTTTAACAACGCCTTCGATCTCTAAAATTACTTCCACTTCCTCGCCTAACACGATGCCGCCGGAATCCAAGGTCTTGTTCCAGGTGATGCCGAAATCCTTACGGTTCAGTTTCGTGGTGGCAGTAATACCAGCTCTTTTACCTTGGAGATCGTTTTCAATGCCCGTTAGTTCTGCGTCTAAAATAACCGATTTAGTCACGCAATGCACGGTGAGATCGCCATGAATTTTAGCCTTATCACCCTTGACTCCGGAAATTTTGGTGCTTTTGAAGGTGATACTCGGGCACTTCTCAACATCAAAAAAATCGGGCGAACGAAGGTGCCCGTCTCGTTTCTCATTTTTTGTGTTGATGCCGGCCGCATCAATGGCGGCTTCGACTTTCCAGGTTTTAGGTTTTCCTTTTTCGTAATCAAAGGTCCCTTCAAACTTATCGAATCTCCCTGTAAATTTCGTCACGATGTGTCTAATTTTAAACGTCACTCCGGAATGCGACGTATCGATGTTAAAGGTCTCGGCATTGAGGCCCGACCCAAAAACCACCGTCATCGCCGCTAGAACCAACAATTTCCTCATGGTTTCCTCCTTATCATGCCCCATTGCCTTTCGGTTTGGCATTCCTTCCATTTAGTTTCTGGCATAAGCGCTCCAAAATCTTCTGCTCTTGCCTTGTTAACTGCGCCATCGCCTGGGCGATGCCGGAAACATGTTTTGGAAAAATTTGAGATATCAAACCTCTTCCCGTCTTGGTCAAATGTACATAAATTTGGCGCCGATCCTCACAGCACCGCTCGCGCCGGACAATCCCCCGCTTCTCTAAATTATCCACAACCACGGTCACGTTGCCGCCCGTGCAGGACAGATTGTCTCCCAATTCATATTGGCATAAAGGCCCCAGCCGATACAAAACTTCCAAAACGCCAAATTGGCAACTGGTCAAATCCTTGCCTTTCAATGATCGCCGGGCGCTAACACCCAGCGATTCAGAGGCGCGCCACAAGCTGGCAAAAGCATCGAGCGCCTTTTGGTTCTTTCTGTGATTGGGGGTCCTCATCTTCATATTAGTTTAAGTTTAAACTATTTAAGATTAAATTGTCAAGCCCCCGCCCAAAAGCTATGGGGGAATAAAAAACCCCGAGCCGTTTGCCGACTTGGGGTTTTAAATGGTTGCGGGGGCTGGATTTGAACCAGCGACCTCGAGGTTATGAGCCTCGCGAGCTACCAGGCTGCTCTACCCCGCGAAGTGATTATAGCTTTTTGTTGCCCAAGTCCCTCGAAAAATAAGTAGCTACAATAATCTGGTGCCTGCGCAAAATGATCTCAATAAAATTCTGAGCTACCTCCTGCGGTTGGGATTGACCGGTTTCGGCGGGCCGGTGGCCCTGGTGGGATATATGGAGCGCGATCTGGTGGAGCGCGAAAAACTCATCGCGCCGGATGAATTCAAGCTGGGTCTCGCTTTGGCCAACGCCGCGCCGGGACCCTTGGCCGGCCAATTGGCCATGTGGATTGGATATCTCAAGGGTGGCGCTTGGGGCGCTCTTTTGGCAGGTCTAGCTTTTGTCGGGCCGCCGGTTCTTTTGGTGATTGGACTCTCCGTGCTTTATGTCGAATTTCAGGGTCTCTGGCGGCTTCATTCGTTCATGAAGGGCATGGCGCCCGCAGTGCTGGTCATCATGATGTTGGCTTCGATACGGCTGGCCCGCAGAACGCTTGGCCGGCGCAAGCTTCTCTGGGTTATTTTTGGGACGCTTCTGGTCATCACCGCTGTTTTTAAAACCGAAATAGGTTACGCCTTTTTGGCCGCCGGACTGCTGGTTATGCTGGCCTACGCGCCGGTGGGAAAAAAGGCAACCCGGGTGGCTGAAATGACTAAAGCGGCCAACATTAAAATAAAAGAAAAAATTCTCTTATCCTTCTTGGCTCTGGCCGCCCTGATCGCCCTGATCGCCTCCCCCCTATTTCTTTTCTTCGCCAAAGCCGGCGCTTTTGTCTTTGGCACCGGGATGGCCATTTTGCCCTTCCTTTATAAGGGATTGGTCGAGGATCAGGCCTGGCTGACTGCCCAACAGTTTATGGACGCCGTGGCGGTGGGCTCCATCACTCCGGGTCCGATCATGGTAGCCACCGCCTTTATCGGCTACTTAATCAAAGGCTTAGGCGGCGCTCTGATCGCGCCACTGGGCGTATTCACTCCGGTTTACTTTTTCACCGTTCTTCCCGCGCCCTATTTTAAGCGCTACCAAAACAACCCCCAACTCAAAGCCTTTGTCGATGGAGTCACCGCGGCCGCGATCGGGGCTTTAGCCGGAGCCGTTCTTATTCTGATCCCTAAAACCCTGCCGGATTTCAAAAGCCTGGCCATCTTTCTGGCGGCCCTGCCCATCCTCACAAAATCCAAAATTCCCGATCCACTCATCGTCCTAGCGGCCGGGTTTTTTGGTCTTGTTATTTTCTAAAATATACTGTAAACTATTATTAACATATGTTAACTAAAGATAACATACCAAAATATCCCCTAGAACGCCTTTGGGGTAAAAAGTCGCTGCTAGCGGTTCTGCGCTGTCTTTATAACTGCCCGCAGGAATTAAGCGGCCGGGAAATCAGCCGTCGCGTCAAATTAAGCCCCCCTCAAACCCACAAAGCCTTAAGAGAGCTTGATTCCCTGGGTCTGGTTGGCAAAAAAATAACTTCTCCCTCTTATCTATTCAAACTAAACACAGAGCACTGGATCGTCACCAAAGTTCTGTCAATCCTATTTGAAAACGATAAAAAATGGCTGGACCAACTCTTGACAGAGGTGAGCCGCCATCTGCCCAAATCAATCGTATCGCTCATTCTATTTGGCAGCGCCGCGCAAGGTCAAATGCAGACAGGAAGCGACATTGATCTCTTGGCTTTAGTTAATAAAGAAGCGGACAAAAAGCCTGCTATCAATCATCTTGTCGAACAAGGCGAGCGGTTGCGCGGGCGTTATCATTACCCCATAGTCCCCATCGTCATGACCATCAACGAATTTCGCGAGCGGTACGCCCAAAATAACCCCTTTGTCCGCGATGTGGTTAAGACGGGCAGTGCGGTTAAAGGCAAAATGGTTACCCAAATCTTATGACCAAGCAAGGGTACCGAAAACCATGACACCCCCGGCTGCTTCCCACAAAAAAATTCCTCATGAACATTGGCGCATCTACTGGGAAAAAGCCACAGAATTTTATGTAACCATGATTGACGCTGTTCAAAAAAGAAACTGGAACGCGGCGGGCTTGGCCGGCGTTCATGCCTGTATTTCATCAGCCGATGCTCTTTTGGTCAAATATACCGGCATGCGCTCGAGCGCCAAGGACCACCTACAAACGGCCGATTTGCTGAAATCCCACATCAATGATGACCACGCCGTCAAACAAACGAACCGCTTGGCCCAAATCCTGGCTGAAAAAAATCTGATTGAGTACGTGGATAAATCTTATACCGAAAAAGAGGCTCTAGCTTTAAAAATAAACGTTGAACGTTTTGTCGATTGGGTCAAAAAACTCCTGCGATAACCTTGCTTCTTTTAATTGCTGGCTCGGTGAGGCTCGAGGATCACCTTCAACGATTCCTTGGCTTCGGCGACAAGTTTAAATCCAAGCGGAGCCTCTTCAAGATCAAGGCGGTGGGAAATCATTTGGGCCACCGGGACTCGTTTTTCCCGGATCAAATCCAGGGCTTGCGTTAAATCCTCGATGCTGGCTCCATAAGAGGAGGTGAGCGTGGTTCCGTTATGCCAAAAATCAAAAATGGGCAGAGGAATCTCTTGGCCTGGCTCGGCTGGAGCAAAATAAAGAATGGCGGCGCCCCGGTCCGCGCATTTTAAAGCCTGGCTAAAAACAGCCGGGGCGCCGGCGCAAACAACAACAAACTCCGCCGGCGATCCATTGTTAACGCCGACTAGTTTCTGGGTAACATCAGAAGCCGGTAAAACGGCGTCGGCTCCGAATTTTTTGGCCAGCTCCAAACGGAAAGGGCTGATGTCGGTGGCCACAATGCGCCCGGCCCCCAAGCTTTTGGCCAGGGCAATGGTCAAAATTCCGGCCATGCCTGACCCTAGAACCAAAACGGATAATCCTGGTTCGAATCGTGCCAAACGAAAACCCCGGACAACGCAGCCCAAGGGTTCCACAAAAGTCGCTTCCTCAAAGCTGACAGAGTCAGGCAGGGCCAAAGTGCCCCTCTCCACGTTGATGGCCGGCAAGCGCACGAACTGGGAAAAACCGCCTGGGTCAAAATTAGTGGCACGAAGCGTATCGCAAAGAGTTTGAAATCCCCGCTTGCAGTACCTGCAGTCATTGCAGGGAACATGGTGGGTAAAAACCACCCGATCGCCTTTTTTAAAACGCGCAACACCCCGGCCGGCCTCAACCACCTCGCCCGAAGTTTCATGCCCCAAGACGCAGGGGGCTTTCTTAAGGCGGTACCACTCCATCACATCACTGCCGCAGATACCGCTGGCCATGACTTTGATCAGGAGTTCCCCGGGTCCAATTTTGGGCATAGGGCGCTCCTCGATGCGCACGTCTTTGTTGTTGTGATAAACAGCGACTTTCATTGGTAAAAATATTGTAACTACTTAGGCGGTCTACGGAAATTCTTTTTTTCCGTCATACCGGCGAAAGCCGGTATCCAGACCTGGATTCCGGCCTCCGCCGGAATGACGAAGAGAAAAACGTGAGTAGTTGCGAAACAATAAACTAGAACTTCTAGTCTTCCCAAGTATTACCCACTCCGGTCTTACTTGGCGCTTGTTTCTTGGATTTGGTTTTACTAAAAATTTCGTAGGCCTCGTTGACTGTCGCTTTTTTATGAACGATCGCGCGCACCGCTTGGATCATGGCGACCGGATCATCCGACTGGAAAATGTTGCGGCCCATGTCCACCCCGACCGCCCCGAGCTTGATGGCGTCATAAGCCATCTGGAGCGCTTCTTTCTCCGGCGTTTTCTTTCCGCCCGCCACCACCACCGGCACCGGGCAAGTTTGAACCACCTTCTCAAACTCCTCGCAGTAATAGGTTTTAACCATATGCGCGCCCTGCTCCGCCGCGATGCGGCAGGCCAAAGCCAGGTACCGGGCGTCGCGTTTCATGTCTTTACCCACCGCGGTCACCGCCAAAACCGGAATGCCGTAACGCGTGCCTTCGTTGACCAGGCGGGCTAAATTTAAAATGTTCTCTTTTTCATGGGGCGAACCCACAAAAATCGAAAGCGCGCAGGCGGCCACGTTGAGCCTCATGGCATCTTCCATGGCCACGCTGATGCCTTCATTGGAAAGCTCTCCTAAAATACTGGGTCCTCCGGAAACCCTAAGCACAATGGGGGGCGCGGTTTCGGGGTCCACCGAGGTTCTCAAAATGCCACGCGTCAACATTAAGGAATCGGCCCAAACGGCCAAAGGTTTGATGGTCTCGCGCGCCACCTCAAGGCCGCTGGTAGGTCCCAAAAAATAGCCGTGATCCACCGCCAGCATCACGGTCTTGCCCGTTTTAGGCTGAACAATTCTTGACAAACGATTCTTTAATCCCCAATCCATAAAATATCCTCCTGCTGCTACTTCTTGAAAATATTTTTTAAATCTTTAAGGCTGGCGGGCGGTTGGCCCTCGGCCGGGGAAACCTTGGATTTCGCGAGCGCTTCCTTCAATAAGTTATCCAGAGTGCCTTCCTTGCCGGCCAACGAACTCAAAACGGACGACTGCTTGGCGGCTAGAGATTTCTCAAGGGCCGCCGCCTTCTCTTGGTAAAGCTTATTGACCTTATCCTCAATCTCTTTCTTTTGCTTGTCTAACTCCGCCTTAAACATGCCTTTTAAAGCGTCGGCAAGGGTTCGCCCGATGTCGGATTTGAAATGAAAATCAAAATCATCTTCCCCGCTTGAAAAAACGACCTGAACATGAAAACGCTTAATGGCGGCCACGGCTTGGGCTATTTTACCTGCCATCATGCCGGAAACCTGGGATTTAGCTTGAAGTTTAACAGGGCTCATCTCGATGTCAGCCGTACCCTTCCAAACATCGGCTGTTCGAACAACCGAAAGATCGAACGCCGCTGTTCCTTCTTCAAGCCGAACGCCCAGCTCCTCGCTTTGGCCGAGCTGGACATCTTTCAAGGGATACCCTTTATAAACCAACTCCAAAACATCCCGGCCCGGCTCCTTGCGATGATCAAGCGCCGCCTGGAGGTTTAAGGTCTGCCCTTTTTGAGCCCCCTTAATCTCGGCGGCCATGGGCCGCGGCCAAAGGCTGGGCTGCGAGGTGACGTCTTTGATTTCGCCCGAAAAATTCAATAAATTGGGCTCGGTTCCGGCCGCGCCGGATAAAAGCCCCTTTTTCCAAGTCAGAGCGGGGTAGGATACATCCTTGGGAAAACTGATAAAAACACCCCGGCCGCTTGAGGTTAATTTCTTTGGCGGCTCCTCGGCCTTGGCCGGAAGATGCTCCTTGGCCAGCTCATGCCAATGAAGCGCCTTTTGCGTTTGCTCTTTAACCTTGGGGCCTAAAATAAAAAAAGCGATGCTTTCGGCGTCAAAAGAAGGCAGTCCGGCCAACTGTCCGAATGCGGCCAAATCTTTCTTTTTGGCTTCCTTGGCTTCTTTAAGCAAGCTACCCACCGCGCCAAAATCGTTTTGGGCTGACTGTTTGGTTTCCTTGACCTCGCCCTGGAGCCCCTTGATCTTCTTTTCAATCTCTTTGGCCTTTTTAATCTTGGCCGCTATCTCCTGCGGGCTGGAGCCGCCGCCCGCCTTTAACCCCTCGATGTCTTTCTTAACTTCCTCGATGCGCGGGTCGTTCTGCAGGGAAGCCGCCTTCTCCTTCCACTGCCCATCAACGCTTTGAAGCTTTTTTTCACCATCACCCAAAACCTTCAAAGAAGAAAGGTTCTCGGGTTTGACCGGCGCGACTTTGGCCTGGCCGGCGCCCTTAACCGCCTCGGCGCGGCCGAGGCTGAACTCCTTTGATTTCTCCGTCACCTCGGCGATCTTCTGTTCGGCGGCCGAGGGTTTGTCCTGCTTAAAAATCGTTTTAAGCTCGCCCGAAGTTTTTCGGGCGCGGCCCCAGCGCAAGCCCTCGATCGAAGAACTCTCGACCACCACTTTTTTCTCCAACAAAGGCGCGGGCAGCAATTGAAACTCGGCGCGCTCAAATTCAAAAAGATTGGTCATCGGCTCTTTTTTATTGGCAACCGCCAGTTCCGTAATCGTGATTTTCCCCTTAAAAATTTCGGTCGCCACCCGGCCGACCTCCACCTTGGCTTTAAACGCTTTCTGGCCGCCCTTAACAAGAGCGTATTTCAAAATGGGATCAAAAAATAAAAAGAAAAAAGCGACAACGCCTGCGATTAAAACTGATGTAAAAACTAAATTAGTCCAGCGAAACATATTCTTAATTCTTTCTTTTTTAAGCCCTAAGCCCTTATCCCCAAGCCCTTACTGCGATATGTTTTCATACCACTGGTAAATCCTTAGGCCTTTCAAAAACTGAACGAATTTCATCTTCTCAACGCCTTTCTTTAAGTTGGCCTGATAATAAACAACCAATCTCTTCATTAATAAGTAACAGGGAACCCAGCAAACCAAACCCAAAACAATATGGCCCAAGACCGCGGTGTTGTTGAAATCGGTCCAGGGAACAATGGGCATGTTGTAAATCTGGGTCCAAAAAGGCCGTAAACCTTGGACCTGAACCAACAAAACATAGCCGATGCGATGCGCTAAAGGATCAAGCAGCAGGCCGGCCGGCGTGAAAATAACAACGGCCATAAGGGCGGCCGCCTTGTCAACCGTGGTCAAAAAAAAGAGGAAAAAGAAAAACAGCGCCAGCAGGTTCCCCTTGGGGATCAAGCCCATGATCATGCCCACCGCGAATCCGGCCGCAGTGGCCTGGGGGCTGCGCTGGCCCCGCAAGATCGCAATTAAGCCTTTAAGCAGACCTGGGCCCATATTAGCAGGCTACTGGAAATCTCGAAGCCACAAGCGCCAGCCCCATCGGACCCCAAGGTAAAGCAACGCGGGCTCAACGGCGCAGATAAAAAAAGCTAGGGCATTTAAGCCGGCGTCATGGTAAGTCGGAATCTTATCCAAAGGCATGGCCCTGATGCCCAGGTTCCGGATATACCCATTCCACATAAAGTCATTGCCCCAACCGCGCGAAGCGAAAAAATTCCAATCAAAATACATCAGCGCGCTGACCGTCCAAAACGCGATCTGGGTCAAAACAAAAAGTCCGAAAAGAGCCTTTTTGTTGTTTTTGAAAAACTTAACGCTCAAAAAAGCCACCGCCAGCCCGCAAGCGATCAGCAAGGGCACATCGATGGGGAACGCCTGAAACGTGGCGCGGCCTAAATAAGTGCGTAAGTGCGTAAGTGCGTAAGTCTCGAAAATTATTTTGCATTAGATTTTCTCCCATCACCGCAATCGAAACCTACTAACTCTACTTTAAAATCGCCCAATCTGTCTGCTCGTAATGCTCCACCAGCTTGGGCAGAACCTCGCGCATGTCAGGCCACTTAAGTCTATAGCCGGTTGCCAAGAGCTTCTTATTCGTTAAGATAAGGTTCTTAGTAGCGTAAAGAGCGCTAATGCGGTCAAAACGAGGCATCTGACCGCTTAATTTTGCCCGCCACTCCTCCAAAATTCCTGAAAACCAAAGGATCGGGGGCGGCGTGTGGAAAACAGGAATCCCAAAAGTTTTTTTTCTATGAGGAAGCGCCCAGGTATGAAAAACTTCGGTCATCAGTTCCATGATTTCGATGTTGGATAAGAGCGTGTTATCGGTAATATTGTACGTTTGATTAACGGCCTGGGGAGTCTGGGCCAAATGGACAACGGCGCCGGCGACGTCGTCAACGTGAACATGGGAAATAAAAACCTCCCTAAATCCCGGAATGGAGCGCAGGAGGCCGATTTTAAACATGTAGAGCGGAAGCGTGATGCCGTTGGGAGTATCCGGCCCATACACATTACTGGGACGCACGGTTGTAACCTGTAAAAGATTCTTTGATATGAACTCTTCGCCCACCTTTTCCTGCTCCCACTTGCTCGAAGCGTAAGTGGAAACAAGATCATCCTCATTAACGGGGTAAGTCTCGTCCTTGACCAAATTTGAATCGTCCCAGAATCCATACGCGCTGGCAGAACCCCAATTGATAAGCCGGGGAGCCCCTTTTTCCACTAAAACTTCGCAGAGATTCCTGGTTCCCAAGACATTAATTTTATAAATCACCTCTTTGGGAATACCCTCTCTGAAAAGAGCGGCCGTATGAAATACGCAGTCGATCGAAGAATCTAAAACGCGGCGCAGGGATTCCTTGTCCGTGATATCCGCGCCCACAAAGCGGGCCTTGCCTCGATAACCAAAACGGGGCTCGGCGCGGACAACGTCCAGGGCGACAACTTCAACGCCTTCGGCCAGCAGGTCACGGATGATGTGCGAACCGATAAACCCGCACCCGCCGGTTACTAAAGCCTTTTTCATATCTTAGGAATTATAAATATAATCGAGACGTGATTACTAAAGAGGAACTTACCAAACTCTACGTTCAAGGCAAATCTATGATGGAAATAGCTCATCACTTAAGATGTAGTCATCACAAAGTTGCCTACTGGATGGGCCGCTATAAAATTGCCCGCCGCTCATGGAGCGAGGCAAGTTACACAAAACACAACCCAACCGAGCCCTTCAAAATCAAAACTAATCTTTCGCCAAAAGAAGAAAAGCTTAAGGCGATCGCCCTTGGTATTTATTTAGGCGAAGGCAATAAGCGCTCGCGCGATACGGTGCGCGTCGGCAATTCCGAACCATTGATCCTTCAGTTTTTCGTAAAATTTCTTAGAACGATCTGCGGTGTGCAAGCCGAAAAAATTAAAGCCAGTCTCATTGTTCATCCTGATGTCAAAATTCAAGAGACTGAACATTTTTGGAGCCAAAGATTGAACATTCCCCTACCCCAATTTTCAAAGACAATAGTTATAAAACCGAGGGGCCGCGGAACATACACGCACCGTTGTTCTTATGGAGTAGCCACGGTATATGTTTGCAACACAAAATTAAGACAACTAATTGATGTTTGGATATCACAATACGCCCGGGTAGCTCAGTCGGCAGAGCGCAATCATGGTAAGATTGAGGCCGGCAGTTCGATTCTGCCCCCGGGCTTATTCCTTTGCAGAACCTGAAACTGTGATAAAATAGAGTCATCATGGCCGAACGAATCGTGATCGCTTTGGAATGTCCGGGCTGCAAGCGCCGCAACTACCACTTTGCCCGCGGCAAAAAGAAGGAGTACAAACTCGCCTTAAACAAGTTTTGCTCCCAATGCCGCAAATACGCCGTCCACAAAGAAGTTAAGGCGAACTAAAACCCAATGGGCTTGTTATTTGGTTATACCGTAGGGTGGGGCACATTGGCCCTAATCAACGCTGGCATTGCCCAAGGAAAAGATAAAAAAGGCCTCGATTGGTTTCTTCTCTCCCTGATCTTCGGACCCCTGGCTACCCTCGTTCTCGTTGCTGTCTCTAAAAATCAAAAAGCAACCTAACCGCTTCTTTTCTAGCCAAAAAGCCGCATCGTCCAGTAGATCAGCTTTTTAACCTTTCCGGTGTAGGGCGGATAGAAGAATTGAAGAGTGTCCAGCCACCCCTGTCTTAAAACTCCTCGCTCGTGGGAAAAGGTCTTAAAACCAAAGAAGCCGTGGTAATTGCCCATCCCGCTTTGGCCGACACCGCCGAAGGGCAAATTGGGATTGGCCACATGGATCACGGTATTATTGATGCAGCTGCCCCCTGAAGCGGTGCCCCGCAGAATGCGCTCGATATTAGCCTGGTTCTCGCTAAAAATATAGAGGGCCAAAGGCTTTTCCCTGGAACGAATCATCCCGATCGCTTCATCCAGGTTTCGGTAGCTTAAAACCGGAAGGATGGGACCGAAGATCTCCTCTTGCATAATGGGCGAATCCTCTTTGACGCCGGTTAAAACCGTGGGGGAAAGATACCGCTCGGAATCCCCCGCAACGCCGCCGATCTCAACTCTGGCCCCGGCGGACACCGTTTCCCGTAAAACCTTTTTCAACGTTTCCAGGCGTTCGCCGGTTACCAGGCGGCAATAAGAAGGGCTCCCTTGACGCGCTTCCTCGGTCGCTCCGTAACGCTTCGCGATCACCTCCTTGATCTTGGCCACGAATTCCGCTTTGCGGCTGTCATGGACCAAAACATAATCCGGCGCCACGCAGGTTTGCCCGGCATTGACAAATTTTCCCCAAGCCAGCCGCTCGGACGCCTTGACAATATCGGCCGTATCATCAACAACAGCCGGGGACTTGCCCCCCAATTCCAGAGTTACGGGGGTCAAATTTTTGGCCGCCGCGGCCATCACCGTCTTTCCGATATTAGGGCTTCCGGTGAAAAATATGTGGTCAAAAGGAAGCTCCAGAAGAGCGTTGGAAACAGCGTGACTGCCTTGTAAAACAGCGACCTCGTCTTCGGCAAACACGCCGGCCAAAAGATCCTTTAAGGCGCGCGCTGTTTGGGGCACCTTGGCCGAGGGTTTTAAAATCACGCAGTTTCCGGCCGAAACCGCCGCGATCAAAGGCCCCATGGAAAGATTAAAAGGATAATTCCACGGCGACAGAATCAACACTAAACCCTTAGGTTCATACCGGATTTCGCTTCTTGTCCCCAACAAGGGCGCCGGGGCCTTGACCTGGACCGGCTTCATCCAATGTTTCAGATGTTTAACGGTGTGGGTAATTTCAGCCAGGGTCGGGTAGATTTCAGTTAAATCGGTTTCACCCGGATTTTTAGAGAAGTCGGCCTGCATGGCGGCCTGCAAATCTTCGCGTTTCCGGATAATTTCGGATTTAAGACGATTAAGTTTAGCGATGCGCTCCTGGGCGGTTGATTGAGCTACCCGCCAACGGCTAGCTTTCTGTTTTTCAAAAACCCTGGGGATCTCTTTAAGATAAAAAGAATCTGGATTTTCCGTAATCATGGGCCGCCCGCTCGTTTTAATCTCCGGCCTAGATACAACCTGGTCCATTTCTTGCCTCCCATCAAATAAACTCTCAACAACCAAATTAAACCTTCTTTCAAACCTCCTGCCAAGAGCCCTTTGGGATGTCCTATAGAGGAATGGGCAATGATGTGGGACTTTTTACCCCAGAAGACCCATTGAGCGGGTCTGACAAATATAAACACTGCTTTACATTTGGCATGCCAAATGTTAATCCCGAAGGTCCCTATCTCACTTTGTCTTCAAAAGAAGACAGTTGTCTGTTATGATAGACATGGCTAAAAATTTTTGCTTGGGTGCCGAAATGGCCAACCTGTGAATATTGGAACGCGGCCGGACTTCTACTCCCGGGAACGCGTGGAAAAATTATGGAAACACCTTGAGCGCTATAGGGCTTGGACTCTAAAAATGCTCTCTGCGTAATAAGCTGGCAGAAATTCTGTCATTGCGAGCCCCAGGCGAAGCAATCTCAAGCGGAGAATCCCCCTCACTCCCACTTGATAAAATCAAGGCTTCAATGGGGGCGTAAGCTAATGGTTAAACTGGCGGTCTCCAAAACCGCACTTGAGGGTTCGACTCCTTCCGCCCCCGATTGGCTTTATGTTGCTTAACGCTTTTCTGCACTGGCTGCATCTTCTGGCCGCGATCTCCTGGGCCGGCGGCATGATATTCACCTCTCTGGTTCTTGGTCCGATCCTTAGACAAAAAATGGCGCCCAACGCCCGCATGCCCCTTTATCAAGAAGTCGGTCGAAAATTTAAAACTCTTCAGCTTCACTCACTCATCATTCTTCTGGCCACCGGCGGCCACAAGCTCTGGCGGCTGACGCGCGGCGGGGATTTGTTCTCCAGCGGCATGGGGACTGTCCTAGAAATCAAGCTGGCGCTGGTGGCGGTCGTCCTTGTGTTGACCTATCTTCACACCTACCGCTGGGGTCCGGCCTTAACCGCCATGGCCGGCCAGGAACAAAACCCGGCCTTTCGCGGCTTGTCCCAAAAAATGGCCTTTTGGGGCCGCGCCAACCTGGCCCTGGTCATCCTGATCATCCTGGCCAGCGCTCTGCTTCACTTCCCACCCCTGTAATCACTTGCTAAAATAGTGCGGCATGTTTAACCCTGTTCAATTCACCAGAGACGCTTATGATGAGCTCCAAAAGGTGACCTGGATACCCAGGAGCCAAATGATCGGCTCCACCTTTATCATCATGATCTTAGTCGGGATCGTTTCGAGCTACATAGCCTTTGTGGATTTTTTGGTATCACAATTCTTTGGAATATTTATTAAAATGTAACTTCTGACCCACCTGGTAGAGTTACCATTAAAAGGATAGGGTTCGGTTGATTTTATGAGCACAGCAATAAGAGCTTGGTATATCGTTCAAACCACGACGGGCCGCGAGGAGCGCGTCAAAAGCGCGATCCTGAAAGCCAAAGAAACGTCCCCGGTGGGAGATCGCGTATTTCAGGTGCTGATCCCCACCGAAGACGTGGTTCAGATCCAAAAAAACAAAAAAGTGGTGCGCAAGCGAAAATTTTTCCCGGGCTACGTCCTGGTGGACATGGAAATAGACAACGAAACCTACTGGCTGGTGCGCTCCATCAGCGGGGTTTCCGGATTTTTAGGGGACCCCAAGCCCGTTCCATTGCCGGAATCCGAGGTCAAAGGAATCCTTGAGTTGACCGAGTCTGCGGTGGGCAGCCGCCCCAAACCCGCGGTGACTTTTGACAAAGGCGAAAGCGTGCGCATTAATGACGGCCCCTTCAAGCACTTTGTCGGGGTCGTGGAAGAAGTCAACGAAGAACGCGCCCGCTTAAAAGCGATGGTCACCATCTTCGGACGCCCCACCCCGGTGGAGCTCGATTTTCTGCAAGTCGAAAAAATATGAACCTAAACGAGGAAATTTATGCCGCCTCCTAAAAAGAAAATTAAGACATTAATCAAACTGCAGATTCCGGCCGGCCAGGCTAACCCGGCGCCGCCCGTCGGTCCGGCCCTGGGCCAGCATGGCGTCAATATCATGGAATTTTGCAAGCAATTCAACGAACGCACTAAAACCAACGAGCCCGGCATGGTGATTCCGGCCGTTATTACCGTTTATGAAGACCGCAGCTTCGCCTTCATCACCAAAATGCCGCCGATCTCGGCTTTATTAAAGAAAACGGCCAAAATTGCGGTAGCCAGCGGCACTCCGGGTAAAACCAAGGTGGGCAAAGTCACCAAAGGCCAGGTGGAAGAGGTCGCTAAAACCAAAATGCCGGATTTAAATGCCAATAGTCTCGACGCGGCGGTGCGCATGGTTCTGGGAACGGCCCGGTCCATGGGCCTGGAGATCACCAATGGCTGAAACCGCGGCCAAATCCAAACCCAAGGTTTCCAAACGGCAGAGAGCCTGGACCGCGACGCCGCAGTCGGATAAACTCCACGCGCTGACCGAGGCGGTCGCTCTGGTGGCCAAAACAGCCAACGCCAAATTTGACGAAACCGTCGAGGTTCATTTCAACCTCGGCATCAACACCAAGCAAAACGACCAGCAGGTGCGCTCAACCGTTGTTCTGCCCCATGGTTCCGGAAAATCCAAAAAAGTGGCGGTGATCGCCAAGGGCGAAAAAATCAAAGAAGCCAAAAACGCCGGAGCGGATGAAACCGGCGAAAACGACTTGATTGAAAAAATCGCCAAAGGGTGGCTTGATTTTGACGTTTTGGTCGCGACTCCCGACATCATGAAAGACGTCGCCAAGTTGGGCAAAACATTGGGCCCCAAGGGACTAATGCCGAACCCAAAAACAGGCACCGTGACTTTTGATCTAGCTAAAATTGTCAAAGAAATTAAAGCCGGACGTATTGAATTTCGCGCGGATCAAACAGGCAATCTGCATGTGATCGTGGGCAAGGTTTCTTTTGGTCCGCAAAAGCTCAAAGAAAACGCCGAGGCGGTGCTGCAAGCGGTGCTGGCCGCCAAGCCCTCCGGCGTCAAAGGGACTTATATTCGTTCAGTGACACTTTGCTCCACCATGGGGCCCGCGATCAGAATCCAACCACCAGCTAAAGAAACGTAACAAAGGTGACAAAGGCTACGAAGGCGACAAAGGCTTGTCAAAAAACTCCTTCTAATCCTTCGTTACATTTGTTACTTTTGTTACCTTCGTCGCCTTCAAAATAAAAGGAGGATATTGTGGAAGCAAAAATTGTTCTACCCGCTTTCGCGGATACTGAATGGAAAATTTTATGGGGCGTTCTGGCTATGGCCGGCGTGGGCATTGCCTACGGTTTCTACCTAATCAAAAGGGTTTTGGCCGTTGAGGTGACCAACAAAAAAATGGTGGAGGTCGCTCTGGCCATCGAAGAAGGGGCCTACGCCTATCTCAAGCGTCAAATTAAAACCATGAGCATCTTCGTGTTCTTGGTTACCGCTTTGCTTTATGGGGTTTATGTCCCGATTTTCGGGCAAAAACTGGCCATCGGTGTTTCGGCCGCTTTCCTCATGGGCGTCATGGCCTCCTACGGCGCCGGCGCCATCGGCATGTGGCTGGCGGTCAAAGGCAACGTCCGCAGCGCGTTCTCCGCCTTGACCAGCTTCAAGAAAGCCCTGGAACTCTCTTTTGAAGCCGGCACCGTGGCCGGAATGTTTACGGTCGGATTCGGACTCATGGGAGCCACCATCATCTTCCTTTTATTTAAAGAAGAAGCCATGAAAGTCTTGGTTGGATTCGGATTCGGCGGAGCCTTGGCCGCCCTTTTTATGCGCATGGGCGGCGGCATCTTCACCAAAGCCGCCGATGTTGGCGCCGATCTTGTGGGCAAGGTGGAAGTCGGCATTCCGGAAGATGACCCCAGAAATGCGGCCACGATCGCAGACAACGTGGGCGACAACGTGGGCGACTGCGCCGGAATGGTGGCGGATGTGTTTGAATCCTACGAAGTGACCCTGGTGGCGGCCATTATTTTAGCCGCCGGCTGCTTGGCAGATCCCGTTTTCTTGTCCCGCTATGGAGACGCCGCCAGCGGTTTTGCCTTAAAACTGATTTTATTTCCGCTGTTGATCAGGGCGCTGGGTGTTGTTTCCAGCATCCTGGGAACCTGGGCCGTGCGAGTCAAAGGCGAGGGGATGACCGATCCAATGAAACCTATCGAAAATGGGTATCTGGTCAGCTCGCTGGCCTCTGTTGTCGGATTCTTTGTCATTAATTATTTCTACCTAACTGATCCGGTGACCGGCGTGGTGGACTGGCGGTACTCCTATGCCGCCACCATCGGCATCCTTTTGGCTGTGGCGACTTTATTCATAACCAATTACTTCACCCACCCCAACAAGCGCCCCGCCACCGAAACCGCGTTCTCGGCCAAAACCGGCGCGGCCACCGTGATTTTAACCGGAACCGCCACGGGTTTGGAGTCCTCGGTTTGGGCCATCGTCACAATTTCGATCACCATTCTTTCTTCACTTTGGATCTTCCCCGAAAGCTTGGCGCTTTCCGCCTACGGCATCAGCTTAGTTGGCCTAGGGCTTTTAACAACCACCGGATACATCCTGGCTATGGATACCTACGGCCCGATCACGGATAACGCGCACGGCATATTTGAGATGAGCGGCACTAAAGACGAGCGCGCGAATAAAACCCTGGCTTGGATGGATGCCATCGGAAACACCACCAAAGCCTTGACCAAGGGCTTGGCTATCGCGACCGCCGTTATCGCGGCGGTCAGCCTTTTCAGATCGTTCATCGAAGAGGCGCGCCTTCTTGAAACCGGCATCCAGATTAACCTGCCGGACGTATTCGTGGGATTGCTTTTGGGCGGCTGCGTTCCTTTTCTATTTTCTTCTTTCGCTATTAAAGCGGTCGGGCGCGCGGCGCATCTTGTGGTGGAAGAAGTGAGACGCCAATTCCGCGAAAAACCCGGCATTATGCAGTTTAAGGAAAAACCGGATTACGGCCGGTGCGTGGCTATCGTAACGAAAGCGGCTCAAAAAGAATTGATCGCTCCGGCCATTCTGGCCGTGACCACGCCCATCCTGGTCGGTTTTGGCCTAGGCGCCGGCGCTTTGGGCGGATTTTTAGGCGGCGCCATTTTAACCGGACAACTTCTGGCCGTTTATATGTCTAATACCGGGGCTGTCTGGGATAACGCCAAGAAAAAAATCGAAGATGGGTTCCTCGGCGGCAAGGGAACGGATGCCCATAAAGCCGCGGTCATCGGAGACACGGTCGGCGACCCTTATAAAGACACGGCCGGTCCGGCGTTAAATCCTTTGATTAAAGTCATGAACTTGGTCTCCATCATGATCGCGCCCTTCGTTATCCGCGATCTATCAACCGGCCTTCGCGTCAGCGTTATTTTGACTGCCTTGATTACTTTAGCCACCGCTATTATCTTAAGCAAAGAGAGTTCCGGATTCACGGTAAGCGATGAAACGGGAACGAACAACCATCGCGCGACGAATCCCGCCCAAGAAACTAAAAAATTGTCCCTGACTTAAAACCCGTGCGCAAAAAAATAACCATCGTCGGCGCGGGCAACGTAGGGGCCACGCTGGCCGAACGGCTGCATGCCACGGGTTTGGTGGACATTGTTGTGCTTGATATCCCCGAAACCGGCAACATGCCCAAAGGAAAGGGTCTTGACATGGAGCAAGCGGGCTCTGTTTTAAGATCCGACGGCCTGGTGACCGGAACTACCGATTACAAGGAAACCGCCAATTCCGATATCGTCGTCATTACCGCCGGCCTTCCTCGAAAACCGGGCATGACGCGCGAACAGCTCCTTGAAATCAACGCCGGCATCGTTGCCGGCGCAAGCCGCCAAATCGCGGCCAGCTCGCCTAAGGCGATTTTAATTGTGGTGACCAACCCGCTTGACGCCATGTGTTACGTGGCCTTAAAAGCGAGCCGGTTTTCCAAATCCAGGGTTCTGGGCATGGCCGGGGTTTTAGATGCCTCGCGCATGGAGCGCCTGATCGCCAGAAAACTGGGGGTCTCCATCGAAAACGTTTCCGCCTGCGTTTTGGGGACTCACGGGGAAACCATGGTTCCCATCGCTTCTTACTCCACCGTTTTTGGAGTTCCCATCACCAAAATACTCAAAGACGACGAAATCAAAGAATTGGTTCATAAAAGCGTCCAGGGAGGCGCCGAGATCGTGGAGCTCCTGAAAACAGGCAGCGCCTACTACGCCCCCAGCGCCAGCATCCAGGAAATGATCATGGCCATTTTAAAAGACAAGAAAAAAATTCTTCCCTGTTCGGCCTATCTTGAAGGAGAGTTCGGTATTTCGGACACCTATCTTGGAATTCCGGCGGTCTTAGGGGCCCAGGGTCTTGAACGCATCTGGGAAATCCCCTTAAGCGACCAGGAAAAAGAATCTCTTGTCCGTGCCGCCCAGTCCGTTAAAGAAATGACCGCGCATCTTAAAAAAACTCCGGCCCTGGCGGGCTCCTAGAATTTCAGCGGTTCCTGGTAAAAACAGCCTTAACCCGCGCCGTCAAGTCATCCGCGTCAAGCGGCTTTAAAATATACCCCACAACGTTAGAATTCTGTTTCTGCACGCCGGTATCGTCGGGAGACAAGATGGAAGCAACAAGCACCGGCATGGCCGCCGTCCTAGCGTTAAATTTAAGCTCCTCGGCAAACACCCACCCATTCTTCCCGGGAAGCAAAAGATCGAGAATAATCAAATGAACAACCTCCCGGTTTAACAAAACAGCGGCCTCTTCGGCGCTGGCGGCCGAAAGCACATTAAATCCCACCGGTTTTAAAGCTTCGCCGACAAGCTCGCGGGTTCTTTGGTCGTCATCAACGACCAAAATTGTCATCATGAAATCTTCCTCCCGGCATCCTGGCCAACGGGCTTGACCGCGGCGGCTTGCGCCGGCGTTCCGCGGGGTAAAATAACAGTAAATTGAGCGCCGGACTTCAGATTCTCGGCGCGAATTTTGCCTCCCATCGTTTCCACTAAAGATTTGGTAATGGCCAAGCCCAAGCCACTGCCCACCGTTTTCTTAGCGACCTCGTCGCTAGCCCTGGCGAAAGGCCGAAAAAGCTTCATCCAAAGCTCCTTGGGAATTCCCGGCCCCTCATCGCGCACATTTAAAACCAGTGTTTGATCCCCGACCAAAAATCCCTCCAGGGTCACCGATTTGTCCCGCGGCGTATATTTGGCGGCATTGCTTAAAAGATTAATCATCACCTGCTTGACCTTGTCTTCATCCAAAAAAACGATCAGGGGCCCTGGAAACACGGTTTGATAATTAGGCTGGTTGGGCCGAACCCGCAGCTCTTCAACCACCTTTTCCGCCAAACTTTTGACGTCCATTTTAACCGGGTGCATTTCAACGCTGCCGGTTTGAATTTTTTTCAAATCCAGAACTTCATTGATCATGCGGGAGAGACGGGCGGTTTCCGAAACGATCGAGTTTAAATAACTGGTCATTTGCTCCGCCGTCAACTTAGCTCCGTATTTAAGCATCAAGGACGTAAACCCGGAAATGGACGTCAACGGAGTCCGTAGTTCATGGGAAGCCACCGAGACAAACGTGGATTCGAGTTCAGCCAGGCGCTTGAGCTCCATGTTCGTTCCCAATAGGGTCCGGTTGGCTTCTTTAAGCGCCTTTGTTTTTTCCTCCACAACGGCTGCTAATTCATTTTTTGAAATTGTGGTTTCTCTTAGCCGGACGGTCATTTTATTAAAGGAATCCGCCACCTGGGCCACCTCGTCGTGACCGGCGACCCTCACCTGGGCGTTCAAATTCCCCTGCGCCAACTCCTGGGTGGCCCGGTGGAGATCGCCCAGGGGGCGCACGATGTGCCGGGTAAACAAAGCGACCAGAACGCAGGCAACGCTGACGGCGCCCGCCAAAGAAACCGCCACGAAAAAGGACGTCTTTTCGGTATTTTGACGAATTTTGGCTTCCGACAAGCTGACATAAATGGCTCCGAAGCTAATGGTCGAACCTCCGGAAGGCAAGGATAGCTCAAGGTTGCCTTCCTGAAAAGAACGCGGTCCCTGGATGGCTAAACCAATAATATAACGGGCGTTCTCCTGATCGTAGCGCACTAATGGAACATCGCTTTTCATCACCTGTTGATCCCAAAGCGTCAAAAAAAGCCTGCTTCCTTTTTTTAAGGGATCGCTATGAGCCATGATCCGGCCGTCGCTGTCCGTTATGATAGCCGCGTCAACATCGGGATCTTGTTTTAAAGATCTCACCACCCCTTGCAAGCCGCCGTCCGTATCGCCGCGCCCGATGGCGCCCAGCGTTTGCTTGCCCACAGCCTGAAGAAGAATTTTTCCTCTTTTCTCCATCTGCTCCTGGATCACGAATCGGGCGTGGCGGATGAATAGGCCTGAAACCAGAGCCCCGGTTAAAAAAACCGTAAAAATAGAAAATAAAATAAGCCTGCGGCCTATCACTTAAATAGGTTACTCCCCATATTCAAATTTAGTCTAATAACCGCCGGGGCGCAATAAGATGATTAGGCTTATTTTATCCGCGATAATCCTTGCCGTCCTGGCGCCGTCGCCGAGCTTCGGTTCCGACAAGTTTCTCGATTTCAAAAAATACGCCACCCAAAAGCTCCTAAAACCCTTTGCCAAGGATTTAGGCGGGGTCATCGGCGCCGGAACGTTTCATACCGGCCGGTCCCTAGGTTTTCCCGGAGTTGACGTTGGCGGCCACTTCGGCGTTCAAACCAAACCTGATCAGGAAAACGAAATTTTAAAAAACGCCAAAATTAAAACTTTCGGCATTCCCATGGTTCAGGGAGAAATCGGGCTTCCCTACAGCTTTGACGTCATTTTAAGAGGAATTAGTTATGAAAAGATAACCCTGGTCGGGGGAGGTTTAAGGTACGGACTGTTTAAGTGGGCGGCTGTGCCGTTCGCTCCCGGAGTGGCCATTTCCGGATTTGCCCACTCGCTGACTCATACTGATTTTTCGCTTTCCCAACTGTCCGGAAATATCGCGGTGGATTTAGCCATTCCCGTGATCTACCCCTATGTGGGTTTTGGGGTGGACCGCTCGCGCATTAAAGTGAACCGGGCCAATGACGCCAGCATTGTCGATACCCAAGTTTCGGCCCAAGGAACTCGGGCGACGGTCGGCATTAATCTCAAGCCCCTGCCGCTCGTTTACCTGCACGGCGCCTTCACTTCTATCAACGGCAACTCCGGATATGAAGGCGGGTTGGGCGTTAAATTTTAAGCGCTCTTAAGAACCGCCTCGATCTGGCTTAAGGATTGACGGAAAACTTCCACGACTTGGGGATCGAAATGTTTGCCCGATTCTCCCACAACGTGTTCCGCCACGCGCTCAAACGGCCACGGCGGCTTGTAAACCCTTTCGGTTGAAAGAGCGTCAAAAACGTCCGCCAAGGCCACAATGCGGGACTCGATCGGAATCTCATCGCCCTTCAACTTCCTTGGATATCCGGTTCCATCAAAACGCTCATGATGCGTCAAGGCGACTTCCCGGGCCAACTGCAGAAGAGGCGACTGGGCGTCCTTTAAAATTTCGTAGCCAAAGATCGTGTGTTTCTTCATTTCATCATGCTCTTCGGGAGTATACCGGCCCGGCTTTCTCAAGATAGAATCTCGAATCGCGATTTTGCCGATATCGTGCAGAGGGCTGGCAAATCGAACCATCTCCACGCGCTCGGCGGAAAATCCCATTACTCGGGCCAAGATGGTTGAATAATCGCTGATTCTTTTTAAATGGTGGGCCGTATCTTCCTGGTCGCGGTATTCAGCCGCCTGGGCCAGAATATAAATGGCTTCCAGATTGGAACGTCTTAACTGCTCTAAAAGCTGCGAGATCTCGAACGTTCCCGAAATTTGCCCGGCGATCAGTTCTAAAAGCCCTTGGTCTTCGGACGTAAACTGGGTCTCCCTGGCTTTATTGAAGACCTCCAGCACCCCGATGATCTCTCCCTGGGAATTTTTCAGCGGCACCGCCAAAACCGAACCCGTTCGAAATCCATGAAGTTCGTCGAATCTGGGGTCAAAACGGCGGTCTCGGTAAGCATCCTTAACATTAAGACTGCGGCCCGTGCGCGCCACATAACCGGCGATGCCCTGGGTCACCTCAAATCTCAAGCTGGCCACGGTTCGGGGATTTAAGCCGGTGGCTGATTTAGCGAACAGCTCTTCCTTGCGCGCGTCAAGCAAAAACACCGTGACCCGCTCGGCATCCAGAATCTGACGGACCTCTTTGGATAAAAGATCCAGCATCTCGCCGACGCTGTGCGTCAACAATGAACGCCGGTGAAACGAAACCAGAAGCTGGAGTTTTTTCTTTTCAACCAGCATGCCTTTAGATTGACCTTTTTTTAAACTCAATTGACCAATTTGGCAATCCAGGCAAGATAAGGATGATCCGCCCTTGTGATGTCAAGGGCGATAATTTCAGGAACTTCATAAGGATGAACTTTCTTGACAGCGGCCTTAAGCCTGTTAAAAAGGCGCCGGTCGGTTTTAATAATCAGCATATCTTCTTTTTCCGTTTGGACTTTATTGCGCCAAGAAAAAACGCTCTCGATGCCGTCTATTATATTGACGCAAGCCGCAAGCCGCAAGCCGACCAATTGACCGGCCAATTTGCGCGCCCAATTCTTTTTAGCCGGTACCGTGATCAAGCAAACAATCCCCCTCATGGCAAGCCATTAAATAAAACTATGGCGATCAAAGTCTGCGGCTAGGTGGAATTGAACCGCCATCTTCGCCTTCGGAGAGCGACACTCTATCCATTGAGCTATAGCCGCCTTCGATAAATTTCCCACAGTAAAATAGAAGCCGCGTAGCTGACATTAAGAGAGTCCAACCCTCCGGGACGGCTGTGCGGCAAAGTCACTTTGAAATCGCACTTTTCTTCGGTTAAGCGGCGCAGTCCTTTTTCCTCGCCGCCCAAAACTAAGCACACCTTTTTGGGCCAATCCAAAACCCGGGGATCCTGCCCTCCCTCGGCCACCGCGCCCACGATCCAGCAATCGTTATCTTTCAAATCGTCCAGCGCCCGGGCCAAATTAGGCACACCGGCAAAACGAACGTGCTCCGCCGCCCCCTGCGCCACACGCCAGACGGAAGGATGAATCAAGGGTGCGCTGCGATCTTCTGGGGCCATGATCACGGCGGCGCCGAAACAAATAGCCGTTCTGGTTAACGCCCCTATATTTTGATGATCCTGAACCTGGTCTAAGGCCAATAAAACCAAATCTTGGCTCTCTTTGGTCTCATGAATCAAGCCCTGGTAGCTTAAGGGAAGGGGGGGCTCGGATAGCAGCAAAACAACGCCCTGATGCTGGCTGGCCGCCGGCGCCCAACGATCAAGATATTCGAAATCCGTTTTCTGGATTTGAATTTTTTTACGCCTCGCCATCTCCATGATGCGGCTTTCTTGGTCATCGGCTGGTCCCTTCGACTGCGCCATAAGGATGCGTTCAAAACGGTAGGGCCGATCAGCTGCCAGCGCCTCAAAAACAGCGTGCTTGCCGCAAATGGGGAAAATCATGCTTTCTTGAGCCTGGAGCCGTAGGGCGTGTCTTCCAGAATCAATCCGAACTGCTGGGTTATTTTTTGACGAACTGCGTCCGCTTGAACAAACTCTTTTTTCTTTCTTAATTCCTCTCTTTGATGCAGCAGCTCTTGGACCCCGGCGGGCCAGGCGGATGTCTCCCGGCCAAAATCAAGGCCCAAGAGCTGCCGGCCAGCCCAAAGAAAATCTCCAAGCTCACGCCGGCTGCGCCGGCCATCCAACGCTTTTGTTTTGAAAGATTCAAACACGTCTCCTGCCCACTGTTGCAGATAAGCCAGCGCCTTGGGCGTATGAAAATCCTGGGTTAAAGATTCAAAAATTTTATCGGATAAATCTCCTGCCGCGGGTTTCAAGGGTTCCTCGTTTTGAATTTTAAGATAGAACGCAACGAGGTCAACCGCCTCTATTAATCGCGCCAGGGCGGTCTTCGCTTGAAACAAAGCCTGGTCGGAAAAATCAAGCGGGCTGCGATAATGCTCGGTTAGCAAATAGTAGCGAACGGCGGCGGGGTCAAATTTGGCGTAGATGTCTTTCAACGTAAAAAAATTCCCCAGAGACTTCGACATCTTTTCTTTGTTGACCGTAACAAATCCATTGTGCATAAAAAAATTGGCGAAGGGTTTGCCGGCCGCGGATTCACTTTGCGCGATCTCATTTTCATGGTGCGGAAATATCAAATCCTGGCCACCTCCGTGGATATCAAAAGGCTGTCCTAGATATTTCGTGCTCATCGCGGAACATTCAATGTGCCAGCCCGGCCGGCCCCGGCCCCAAGGGGAATCCCACCCGGCGGACTCGCCGGATGCCGATTTCCATAACGCAAAATCAAGCGGCTCTTTTTTGTGAGAAGAAACTTCTACGCGGACGCCGGCCACCAGTTCCTGCGTTTTTCTCTTGGAGAGCTTGCCGTAACCGCCGAACCTGGAAACCGAATAATAAACGTCTCCGTTGGCCGCCATGTAGGCGAATTTTCCTTCGATCAATTTTCTAATGATCTCTATAACTTCCGGAATATGCTGGGTTACACGAGGATACTGATGCGCTCTTAAAACCCCCAAGGCGTCAATGGACCTAAAGTACTCCTCAATGTAAAAAGTCGCCAGGTCCAGGGGCGGGGTGTTTCTGGCCTTGGCCCGATCAATAATTTTGTCGTCAATATCGGTAAAGTTTTGGACGTGGCAGACTTCATAAGATGCCGCTTCAAAAGTTCGCCGGACAATATCAAAGGTCACATAAACGCGGGCATGGCCCAAATGAGTTAAATCATAGGGGGTCAAACCACAGACATAAAGCCCCACCTTGCCGGAACGAATGGGATTGAACTTCTCCAACTTGCCGGAAAGCGTATTGGTTAAAAAAATTGCTGTCCCTTCTCTTGTCACTTTTGCCGCCTTCGCATTCTTGGCCGCCCTTCCTCAACGAGGCAGGTGGCCCAACAGGCCACGCAGTTCGAGGCTAAAGGTTTAACGGCCTCAAAAGTTTTCATGGTTAAGCCAACGCGATGCAAAGGAATAGCCAATGCCTCGGATAGCGCCGAACGAATCCTGGGGCAATGGGCGGCCAGCTTTGGCTTTTGGGCCGCCACAACCACCGAAACGCTTAAAATCTGCGCCCCTTGCCCGATTAAAGCCCGTAGGTAGTGTTTTAAAATCACCGCGGAATTCATGGCCTTTGTTTCGGGTTTTCCTGGAGGAAAAAAATGGCCTATGTCGTTGGTGCCCAGAGAACTGGCCAAGGCATCGCTGACGGCATGAAAAATGAAATCGCCGTCGGAATGGGCCAAGACTCGGTAGGGCGCTGGAATTTTAACGCCGGCCGCCAAAAGAAAACCCCGGCGGGTGGGGCGTATTCGATGCAAATCAAATCCCGAACCAATTTGCATGCTACGCCTCGCTCCGCTCACATCTTCCCGGCTAATCCCCTCAACATTTCCAAATCTTCTGGAAACGTCACCTTAAGATTAAAGGGGCTTCCCGGATAAGGCAAAATGCGCCGGCCGGCTAATTCCAAAATTTGAACCTCGTCTAAAAAATTCTTCTGATCGGAAAATTTAGACAACGCGTCCTCGAAATCATCCCAACGAACCAACTGCGGCGTCTGGGAAACCTTAAGCTGGTCGCGCTCTTTAAGTGTTTGGATTGACCCGTTAACCATTTTGATGGTTTCCCTGACGTCGGCCAAGGGAACGACCCCGCTGGCCTTGGGATCGGACTCCAGCAATTTCAGCATCGCCCGAATCCACGACGACGGCCAAAGCGGCCGGGCTGCGTCGTGCACAAACAGATAATCCGGCGCGCCATCCTGCAGAGCCGCGGTGCGCAAGGCCTTGAGGCAATTTTTTAAAGACTCGAACCGCGTCATTCCACCGGAAACAACCACGGGTTCCCAGGGGAAATCTTCCGGCACGGACCGTATCGCCCGAAGCCTGCTCCAGGTCCAGGATGGCGGCAACGCCAGGACGACGCGGTCAATCCATTTCTTTTGTTCCTGAATGGCTTTCAAGCTCCAATAAATCAAGGGACGGCCATTTAAACACACGGCCGGCTTATACGCTCCAAAACGCCGGCCGGATCCGGCGGCAAGAAGAGCAAAAACAACCTTCATTGGTGATGATTCTTGGGACGGCTGAAAACCATCTTGCCGGCTGATGTTTGAAGGATGGAACTCACGTGAACCTCGACGCGCTTGCCGATCAAATTCTTGGCGCCCTCAACCACCACCATGGTTCCATCGTCTAAATACCCAACTCCCTGATCGCGTTCTTTTCCCTCTTTGATTAAGTAAACATGAAATGTTTCACCGGGAAGAACCACCGGTTTTAACGCTTGCGCCAAATCATTCATATTTAGAACCTCGACGCCCTGGATGTTGGAAACCTTGTAGAGATTATAATCGGTCGTCACCAGCCGAGCCTTAAGATCCTTGGCCAATCGTATCAGCTTCTGATCCGTTTCTTTAACATCCGGATAATCGGTCTCAAGGATGCGCACGGGCACCAAGCCGTCCTCTTGAATCTTGGCCAACATATCAAGACCCCTGCGCCCCCGGGCCCTTCTTTGGCCGTCTTGATCATCGGAAAGATGCTGGAGCTCCTCTAAAATAAACTGCGCCGCGATCAGAGTCTCGCTGGTAATAAATTTCGTTTTAATCACGTCGCAAATTCTGCCGTCAATTAAAGCCGAGGTGTCAAGAACCAGGGTATTTTGCCCTCTTTTCTTGGACCATGCCGAAAATATCTTATCATCCACGGCGTCTAGTTCTGGAAACTTCTTAACGACCAAAACCAACCCGAGATAGGCCAGCAGAATCTTCGTCAGCAACGAAAAGTCCGACCAAAACTCCCGCACGCCCGCTTGTCCCAATTGATCCACTACAAAATCAAGCAAACCTCCGGCGATGATCCCCAAGACGGCCCCCAGCAGTCCCAAAACGATTTGCGCTAAAGGAACCTGCGACAAAGAAAGCTCGATCGCCAGCACGATGGCGCTGATTAAAAGCCCAAATAAAGCGCCTTGAAGATGCGACCCTGCTTGCGAACCCGCCTGGAAATACCCGATGGCGGGCCCCAGCGCGAAAACCAGAACTCGAAAAGTCCAGATAAGAACCATACCAGCCTCCTTTGAGTATCAGGCGGAGACCGCGCCGCCGCTCGTGCCGACGCGTTCTGGATTGACCGTTTTGGCAGCCAATGAAATCCGCTCCGCTCTACTTAATATACGGATAAAATCTTTAATTTTCCAAAACCCCTTCTGGGGATATAAAATCTTCTGAAAACCGAGAGTCTTGGCTTGGTTAAGCCGCGCGTCCAAATCACGGGGAACCAGAACGTCTCCGGAAAGAGAAACCTCTCCTAAAAACGCGGTGTCGGTCGCCACCGGGGCCTGCACGATGACGGAACCCAAGGCCATTGTTAAGGCCAAGTCAATGCCGGGATCTCGAACCCTGGCGCCGCCAATTAAAGAAAGATAGATATCGTTAAATTCAAGCGACAAACCCAACGCTTGCTCTAAAACAGCGACAAGCATGTTAAGGCGCCCCGGATCAACACCGATAGCCGAATGCCGCCCTGGGACCATCCTTTTTTTGCCTAATAAAGCCTCGGTCTGCACCAAAAAAGGCTGACCGGCATCCATGGCCAGGGCGCTGGCAAAGCCCAAACGCCCCTGCTCGCTGGCAATGCGTTCTTTCCAGTGCTCCGAAATAAAACTTTGCGAAGGGTCTTTGACTTGCCGGAAACCATCAGGTTTCATCTCAAAAACGGCCAGCGCATGGGACGGCCCAAAACGATTTTTTAAAACCCGCACAAAGCGAAACTCTTCGGCTCGCGGTTTTTCCATCTGCACCACAACGTCAACCATGTGCTCTAAGTGTTTGGGGCCGGCCAAATGCCCTTCTTTGGTAATATGCCCCAGCAAAACAATGACGATTTTTTCCTTTTTGGCCAACGACAAAAGTCTGGCTGTGACTGACCGTATCAAAGCGGGACTTCCCTGCGGATATCCGGCCTCCTCAACGGTCAAGGTCTGCACGGAATCAACCACCACAAGCTGCGGGTGAATCTCTTCCACTTTCCAAATCAAATCCTCCAGCGTCAGGGCGTCCCCCAGCAATAATTTAGACGATTTTTCTATGCCCAGGCGCAACAGCCGGTCGCGCACCTGGCCGACCTCCTCTTCGCCGCTGGAATAAAGAACGGTTAATCCCTTGGCCGCCCAGCGTCCCGCGATTTCGGCCATCAAAGTCGATTTGCCCACGCCCGGCGCTCCGCCCAAAAGAATAAGAGAGCCGTCCAGAAATCCTCCCCCCAAACAACAATCGAGCTGATCGAATCCGCTGGTCCGGCGCAACGGTCTGGACGAAGGGCCGCCCTCGTCTAAAAACGGCTGGATTTTAAGCGCGGCTCCAGAGCGCTTCTTTTGGATCGTTTTAGATTCTTTTATCTCTTGAGGGTTCAGTGTAGTTTGCGTAAAACTGTTCCAAGAGGCGCAATCCGGACACTGGCCAAGCCATTGGGCGGACTCGCGTCCGCAATGGCTGCAACTAAAGATTGTTTTACCACGCACGGGTAGTTACCTCGTTACACTGACCAAGCCAAGAATATAGGCCAAATCCTTATCCTCCAAAACGACGTTGAATCCGCCGTGGAAGTGATCGCTGTCGCCCATGTCTTCCTGGCGGCCGACGATTCTCAGCCAGGGAAAAATTTGAGCCGCTAAGCCGACGTTATAAACCGCGCCCTCCAAGCGGCGGTTATTAAACGTGGTGTCGCGCCCCAAGCCGTAAGCCTCCGCTTCAACCGTCAAGCGGTCTCCCAAAGGAAAAGCGTAGAAGGGTTTAACGCGCGCGCCGAGGCCGCCTTCCGATCGAATGACGCCGGCGTAAAGATCAAGCCAAGGAAAAAACTCGTGACCCAAGCCGATGTTAAGAGTGTTCTTTTTTTCGAAATCTTTAACTTTAAGAGGAGCATTTTTGTCGCCCACGTTGGAAGCTCCCATAAAATAATACTTCCCCGGCCGGGGAGAAAGTTTAAGACTAAAATCGCTGCGCCCTTGTTCGGCGGGATCATCATAACGATAACGATAATCCCAAAAAGCTCTAACCCTGGTGAACCTTCCAAAAACCTCCGCCGCGCCCGCCGATGCTTCTTTAACGTGAGCCACCGACGCCTTGACGTCTTCGCCCACCTTTTTATCCACCAAGAGCGCCCCAACGCCGCCCTCCCCCTGTTCGACCTTAGCCAGGATACGGTCGGTTTTATCCAAAATTTCGGACATGCTAGCCGTAATACGCCGAAGCGAAAGCAGGGCGGCCGAGATATCATGTTTTCGATCATCTAATATCTCGCGGATCGAAAGCGTCGAGGCATTCAAATTGGCGACCATGGAGTTTAAATTTTTGCCCAATTCGTCATTGCGGCCCCTGACCGACTTCGTCAATCCCTCAATGCTTTCCATGGCCCTGCCCATCGATTCTTCAAGCCCGAACGAGGACAGTCCCGACAAAGCATCGCCGTTTTCCAGGCGGCCGGCCGAAGGGTTGCCGCTGGAGATATCCAGGTATTTCGTTCCGATAATGCCGGTTGACGCCACGCGCGCCATGGCGTCTTTGTAGATCACCACCCCCCTATTGATATGAAGCTCGGCGCGAGCCTTGCCTCCTTCCAGGGTAATCTTTCGAATTTTCCCTATTTCAACGCCGGCCAGCTTGACCGGAGATTTAGCCGCCATGCCTGAAACGTCATCGAAATAAACATAAATCTTATAGGTACGGCGAAAACTGACATCGCCCAATTTGATGATTCCAAAGCCGAAAAGGACGACGGCGCCCAAAACAAAACTGCCGACTTTGATCTTCCTGCTGTTATCCACCCTAACCTCTACTCCCATTCCCTTAATTTAACCTTAATCGGACCCTGACTGGAACCGGTGACAAACTGCCGGACGTAGGGATTGGAAGAATTCTTGATCTCGCCGGGAGTTCCGGTTGAGATGATTTTACCTTCATAAATCATCGCTATCTGATTGGAAATCTTATAGGCCGAAACCATGTCATGCGTGACTACAATGGAAGTCACATTCAATTTTTTCTGGATATCAACGATCAGCTCATTGATCACGTCGGCCGTGATGGGGTCAAGCCCTGTCGTGGGCTCATCATAAACGATGTATTTGGGCTCATGCGCAATGGCGCGCGCCAGGCCGACGCGCTTTTTCATGCCACCGGAAAGCTCGGCCGGCTTTAAACTCTCCACCCCGGAAAGTCCGACAAGGTCCAACTTCTCTGAAACGATCTTTCTGACCCTGGAATCGGGGATGTCTTTCTTAAGGTTTCGAATTCCAAAGGCCACGTTCTCTCCCACCGTCAAGGAATCGAACAATGCCGCCCCCTGAAAAAGAAACCCAAACTTGCTCTGCGTTTCAAATAGTTCCTCTTCGGACGCGGCCTCCGCGACATCGGCCCCGTCAACCAGCACCTGGCCCTTCTCCGGTTTCAATAACCCCACCATAATTTTTAACGTAACGCTTTTGCCCGTGCCGGAGCCCCCAATAATCGTGATTGTCTGGCCATCCGGGATATCCAAATCCATCCCGCGAAGCACACGGCGAGACCCGAAACTTTTGCAAACATCCTTAAGCTCAATCACGAAATTCTCCGCTTCACCCGATGCCAAAAGCCACTAAAATAGCGGATAAAAAATAATCGGAAATCAAAATCGCCACCATGGAAACCACCACCGCCTGGGTCGTGGCCTGGCCGACCCCTTCGGCGCCGCCGGATGTTTTAAATCCGACATAACAGGCCGTTGTGGCCACGATCGCGGCAAAGGCGAAAGACTTTAAAACGCCGTGCACCACAACGTCAATATCAATGTTGTTTAAAATATCGTTCCAATACGTGGAAGCGGGGATGCCCAATTTGGCGGTGGCCACCAGGTAGCCTCCAAAAATGCCTATGCCGTCGGCATAAATGGTCAAAATAGGCAGCATCAAAAAGGCGGCCAAAAAACGCGGCACGCCCAAATAACGCACCGGGTTGGTTCCCAGCGTATAGAGAGCGTCGATCTGTTCGGTCACCTTCATGGTGCCCAGTTCCGCGGCTATGGAAGCCCCTATCCGGCCCGCCACAACAATGGCCGTAAATACGGGGCCGAGCTCTTTTAAAATGGAGAATCCCACCACGGTGCCGACATAGAGGGGCTCATTAAAAACATTCTGAAATGAGTAGCCCGTTTGAAGGGCCAAAACCATGCCCACGAATATGCTGGTGATGCTCACCACCGGCAGCGAGTCAACGCCGATTCTGGAGGCCTGGGCAAAAAAAAGCTCCAGATCGACTCGATACCGCAGAATGGATTTAAACAGGTCGGCCACCATAATAGCCACTTCGCCCAATGTTTCCACGATCTCGTAATAGCGTTCTCGAAGATATTCGCTCATAAAAAATTCCTCAATCGGCCTCCAGGTAAACCTTAGCCAGTCTCGGCGCGCCGAATCTACAAAGCAGTTCATAGACGCTCATTCGGCCCCAATCGGCCCAATCGCCGGGCTCAATTCTCTGATCGCCTCCGGTGCCGATGACAACGGCCTCGCTACCCACGCCGACACCCGCCACGTCGGTGACATCAACAACCGTCATGTCCATCGTAATGGCTCCGGCCACCGGAGCCGCGTGCCCATTGATCAACACGCGGGCGCGGCCGGAAGCGCTGATAGGCAGGCCGTCCGCGTAACCGATGGGCAAAGTCGCCAAAACAGACTCGCGAGGCGTGGTAAAGGTCCGCTCATAGCTGACCGGGGTTCCCGCCGGAACCTTTTTAACAAACACAACGCGCGTTTTTACGCTCAAAATGGGTTCGAATTCCGGGGTTTCTCCGTAAAGCGCCAATCCGCAGCGAATCATGTTGAAATGGGCTTGGGGCCAGCGCACCGCCGCCGCGGAATTCGCGGCATGAACGCAGGCGGGCCGAACGCCTTTTTGGCCGAGTAGACTCAATCCTCGATTAAATTCTTGAAGCTGCCGGCGCGTATATTCCTCGTCCTTGGCGCTGGAAAAATGCGTATAAACCCCGTCAATGGCGACGGCGTCGGATTCTTTGAGCAACGCGGCGATTTGGGCACAGGTTTCCGGCCGGACTCCGATTCTCTGCATGCCTGTTTCCATTTTTAAGTGAACGCGGATCTTGCGAGCGTCCGGTTTAACCGTACCAAGCAACTGCCGGGCCGCCTCAAGACTTGAAATCGTCGGTATCAAATCGTGACCGAGCGCCGCCTCGAAGGATTCCCGAAACGGGAAAAGACTGCCTAAAATCAAAATATTGCCGCGACAGCCCGCCTTCCTTAACCCGACTGCTTCCTCCACCGAACTGACACCAAACCAGGCCACGCCCAAACCCTCCAGATACCGCGTCAGGCGAACGGCGCCGTGGCCATAGGCGTCGGCTTTGACAACCGCCATAATGCGGGTGCCTGAAGAAACGAGATAACTCTTGAGCTTTAAAATATTCTGCTCAAGAAGTTTCAGGTCAATTTCGGCCCAAGTCGGCCGATAAGAATCGACCCCGGTTTTAAGGCTACTCGCCCCCAATGGTTTCGGCCTCCATGCCCAAATCATCCGCGCGGCCCGATTCGAGCTCCACAAAACGCGTATGGTCTTCAAGAAACAGCATGGGAATCATGCCGATGGGCCCGTTTCTTTGCTTGGCGATGATAATCTCGGCTTTGGCCCGGTCTTCTTTCGTGGCATTAGGCTTATTGATATCAGGCCGGTAGATCATTAAAACTAAATCCGAGTCCTGTTCAAGGGATCCGGACTCTCTTAGATCGGAAAGCTGGGGATGCCCTTTTCGCTCTCTTTCCTCCGGACGCCGCGACAACTGCGAGAGGGCCACCAGCGGAACCCCCAAATCCCTGGCTAAGGCTTTAAGGTTCCTTGATATTTCAGAAACCTCCTGCTGACGGTTTTCAGATTTTTCTCCGTGGTGAAGCAACTGCAAATAATCAATGATAACCAAAGAGAGTTCTTTGCCTTGAGTCCGCAGTTCCGAGGCCAAACGCCGGGCTCTGGCCCGAACCTCCAGGGAAGTCAGCGTGGAGCTGTCGTCAATATAAATATCCGCCTCCATCAGACGGCTCGCGGCATTGGTCAAATCCTGGAAGCGTTCTCGCTCCAAAAATCCTCTTCTTAATTTCTGACCGTCCACACGCGCCTCGGCGCAAAGCATGCGAAGAAGAATGGCGTTCTTGCTCATCTCCAGAGAAAAAAAGGCGACGGGTTGCTTAAGGGTTAGGCCCACGTGGCCGGCTAAATTTAACGCAAGGGCTGTCTTACCTTGGCTGGGACGAGCCGCCACGATAATGAAATCGGACTTTTGGAAACCGGACGTCAGCTCATCGAGCTTGGAAAATCCGGTAGCCACCCCGGTCACACGAGTGGTTCGATTTTGCTGAACGTTCATCAAATCTTCCATTAAAGGATGAATCAGCTCTCGAACCTTGGCGAACCCGGCTGACCCTCGATTTTGAGCCAGACGAAAAATACGCGCCTCCGCTTGGTCTAACAGCTCGCCGATGCCGGGCGCGGCCTTCCAACCGTCTTTTCTGGCTTCCTGCCTATAGCAATCTTCATAGATTTCGGTGGCGGCCCGCAAAAGCTCTCTTAAAACTCCCTTATCGCGCACAATGCGGCTGTATTCCTGTAAATGCGCCTGGGAGCCCACGGCGTTCACTAATTCGGTGAGATAATTTTCCGCGCCGCAGTCTTGATACAGCGAATCGCCTTGGAGCTCATTGTGCAAGGTCACTAAATCAACGGGCCGGCCGGAGGAAAAAAGACGGGCAATGGCTCTAAAAATACGGCGATGGATCTCCTCAAAGAAATCCCTTTCATCAAGCAATCCTTCGATTTTTGAAAGTCCTTCGGGGTCTAAAATCAAGGCGCCCAAACAAGCCTTTTCCGCTTCTGGGGAACGCGGCGGGCCCAATTTTAAATGCGGGGCTAAAGAATTGGTTGCGGCCATAAAATCGTTTTAACGGCCGGCTGGTCTGTAGAGATTATTTCGTGGAAGAAGCACCACTGGCCACCAAAGTAACGCGTACCTGTGCGGTGACGTCGTAAGGCAACCGCAGGGGAACATTAAACACGCCGAGCGCTTTAAGCGGAGAGTTTAGCTCGATCTTGGCGTCCGCAGGCAATGTGATGGCGTTAGCGCGAAGTGCTTTTACGATCTGTCCTTTGGTGATGGAGCCGTAGAGCTCGCCCCGATCATCAACATTCACCGAAAAAGAAAGCTCCTGTTTTTCGATGTCTGCTTTAAGTTGATCGGTTTGGCGGGTTGCAAGCTCCCGCTTTTTAGCCAAAACTGTCCGTCGCGCCTCGATCAATCTGGCGGTTCCTCCGGTATGAATAACAGCCAATCCCCTGGGAAAAAGATAATTGCGCGCGAAACCATCGGAAACTTCTTTTGTTTCGCCGGCTTTGCCCAATTTAACAACGTCGCCCTGCAGAATAATTTTCATTGAAGGTTACTTGTTCACAAATGGAACAAGAGCCATGGTGCGCGCCCTCTTGATGGCTGTTCTGATTTTGCGTTGATGCCTGGCGCATGTTCCCGTGCTGCGCCCGGCCAAAATCTTGCCTCGCTCGGTGATATAGCTTCTTAAAAGCGGAACGTCCTTGTAATCAACGGTCTCTTTTGTTTCAACGCAAAAGCGGCATGCCCTACGGGGCCTGGCGTCGCGCCCTTGACCGAATCGCGGGCGCCGGCCGGGCGCTCCTGACGGTCCCCTAAAAAATCGAGGACGAGCCGTCGCGGGGGCGCCCGTTGAACTCCCGGGGCTTTCCGGCGTTGCCGCCGGAGTTCCTGTTGCCTGGGTATCGTCCATAAAGCTTTAAACTAAAGAGCGACGCCCTCAAGATCGCTGGTAGCTTCCTCCGATTCCGCGGCGCCAAAAGTGGGTGGCGCATCGCTGCCCGCCGCGGCCGCCGCCTCTTCCGAAGCCGCGCTCGACGGCGAACCCTGGGAACCGTGGAAAGCTTCCAAAAATTGCAGCCGCCGAGCCGACACCTCAAGAGCGCTTCTCTTAGTGCCGTCCTTGGCCTCCCACTGTCTAAACTTCAGGCGTCCCTCAACTAAAACAGGTGAGCCTTTTTTAAGACGATCTTTCACTCTCTCGGCCGCGTCGCCCCAAACGGACACGTCCACAAAAGTCGCCTCTTCCTGCCACTCATTGGTTGTCTTGTTAAAAAATCGGCTATTTGAGGCCAGAGGAACGCGTGCCACGGGTTTCCCCGATGGAAGATAACGCACGTCCGGATCGCGAGTCAAACGGCCCGCCAGCACCACTAAATTGACTTCTGGAACCTTAACACCCGTAGCCACTTCACACCTCCTTAAATTCTGACCGTCATCTGCCGCAGAATGCTCGAATTTAGACGCAAAAACTTCTGCCACTCGTCCAACTTTTTCTCCGGTATCTCCAATTGAAAGCAAAGATAGCTGCCTTCGGCCTTTTTCTTGACAGGATAAGCCAGACGCTTGCGCCCCAATTTCTCTTCTTTTAAAATCTTCCCCTCTTGATTGGCGACTTCCTTGGTCAACCGAGCAATCAACTGCCCTTGCTCGGCGTCTCCAAGAACGGGATCAAGAAGCACCAGGGTCTCGTAAGTCGGCATTGGGATGATTATACCTCAAATTTCATGGTTTGTTTTCGCTCACGCCCTGATATAATGAAAGCCTATGCTGCCCACTTTTAGACCGAATGTCCGCCGCAGACGCAAAACCATCGGGTTTCGCGCCCGCATGAAAACGAAAGCAGGGCGGCGCGTTTTGGCTCGCCGCAGACGCAAGGGACGCCGCGCCCTGACGGTCGCCTAAAGCCGAGCGGCCGGTCCATTCCAAAAACAATGAAACTGTCAACCAAGCGCAAAATACAAATTTTGCTGGACAAGGGAACGAGATGGGGTCACGGACCTTTCGTGTTTTTCGCCCTGCCCGCTGCCAATTCCAAAACAACCATGGGGACCCTGATCGGCCGCCAAGCCTACCGCCGCAGCGTGGACCGCAACCGCTTGAAACGCCTAGTGCGCGTCGCGTGGCAAAATATTTCGCCGCGCCCGAACCAAGAGATTTTAGTTATCATCAAGAGAGGCCTGGAAATAAAAAATGTGGGTCAGGCCCAAATCAACACATGGTTATCCCAGGGATTGCAAAAACAACGGCTGCCGGCGCGCTGCGCTTAAGCGTTCAATCGCTTGTGATGGGCTATCAAACTCTACTGCGAGGAATTCTTCCGCCGGCCTGCCGCTTTTACCCCACCTGCTCGGATTACACGCTGCAGGCTATCAACGCTAACGGCGTCGGCGCAGGAATCAAGCTTGGCTTGCGCCGGTTATTAACATGCCACCCCTTTAGCGCCTAATCGACATGGAAGAATCATCTCTGCCTAAACGCAACATTATTTTGGCCGCCATCCTGGCCTTCGGATTCTATTGGGCTTGGTCGCTTTTTTTGCCAAAACTGCATCCGCCGCGCTCGCCGCAAAACAACAACAAACCGCCGTCACCAGACTCCCCCGTCATTGCCGGGCCGGCGCCATCGATCCCCAAGGCGCAGGTGGTGGAGTTTGAATCCTGGGGCGGAAAGGGGAAAATTCTCCTGGGGCAAGAGGGGTCTTTGGAACAGCTGTCTTACGGGGTCAATGGCAATGAATTTGCGCTTCTGCCGGAAACCTCTTTCTTGAAAACGACTCCGGTTGAAATTTTTGAAGAATCCTGGGCCTTAAAAAATCTTGCGGCCGACGGCGTCCGGCTGGAGTTAAAAACACGGCGAGGTACTTATCAAAAAGAATTCATATGGAAAAATCAGGAGCCGGGATTCGCCTTAATGCGCTTGACATTCTTGTCTTCCGGTAAAGAACCGGGAATCGTTGCCCTGGCCATTCATCCTAAACTGTCCTCCGGACAAAGCGGCGGGAATCAGCCCTCCCTGTTCGCCGGGTATGCGGGGAAAAAGTCGCTTATTGTCAGTTTCCCCAAAAAGAAAGAAACCTCCATTGCCGTCAATTTTGAGGGGCAAAGACCGTTGGTGGCACTGGGGCTTTCCGGTCAATATCATCTGGCCGCTATCACCAATATGGACCATGCCTATCTTACCGGCTCCGTTGAACAGTCCCCTGACGCCTCCGGATTGCTCTGGACGTCCGCCATCGAACCCAATAAAACGCTTGAGATTCCTTTTTATATCGGTCTAAAAACGCAACGGGCCATTGATGCGCTGGGGCTGCAAAATCTGGTTTACGGCGGATGGCTGGGGCCCTTAAAACGCTTGATCCGGCATTCGCTTAATTTCTTCTATAAAACAACGGGCAACTACGGATTTGCGATTATTCTGTTGACTGTCGCGTTTCAGATTCTGCTTATTCCCCTGACGATTAAAAATCTGAAATTTTCCCAAAAAATGAAAGACCTGGCTCCCAAAATCCAGCATCTACAGCAAAAATTCAAGCACGACCCCAAAAAAATGAACGAAGAAACGATGCTGCTTTACCGCTCCCATGGGGCCAATCCCCTGGGCGGCTGTATGGTGTTGATTCTGCAGATGCCTATTTTTTTCGCTCTCTACGGAGCCCTGATGGACAGCTACGAGCTCTACGGCGCGCCCTTCGTGCTATGGATCAAAAATTTGGCCACCCATGATCCCACCTACATTCTTCCGCTCTTAATGGGCGCGGCCATGTTCGTCCAAACAAAAAAATCCCAAGCGGTGACCACTGATCCATCTCAAAAAATGCTCACTTACACGATGCCCATTCTTTTCACTTTTATGTTTTTAAAATTCCCGTCGGGCTTGGTTCTGTATTGGCTGACCAGCAATTTGATCAGCCTCGGTCTAACAATGGCTTTGCCGAAGTTCATAGATAAAATAAACTAAAAAGCGAGGTGCAGGGTGGAACAAGAAAATCTCCAAAAAATAGAGGAAATCGTGCGCGGTTTATTTACAGCTCTCGGAACCGCGCCGGCGGGCTTAACGGTCGAATGGCAAGCAACGCAAGAACGTATTTACGTCAGCATTGACGCCGGCGACAATAATGGATTTCTGATCGGCAAGGAAGGCCGGATTCTTGAGGCCTTAAAGGAAATTATCGAGGCCGCGTCCAGCCGGGCTTTGGGAACGCGGGTGGATATTTATCTTGATATCGGCAAATACTGGTCTAAGATCGAAGCTAAGGCCCTGGAGTCCGCTAAAAATGCGGCCGAGGAAGCGGCGCGAACCGGACGTCCGGTAAAACTTGAACCCATGCACCCCATGCTTCGACGCTTCCTGCATAAAGCCCTTCAGAACGATCCGGAGGTGGAAACCGTTTCCGAGGGGGAAGGGACCTGGAAAAAAATGGTGATTCAGAAAAAAAGCGGAGATAGGTCTAACATTTAGGCCTATTTTGCGTTTTCCCTTCCTACCCCTAAATCCTAAATACTAAATCCTAGACCCATGGATACCATAGCCGCCATCGCCACTCCCCTGGGCGCGGGCGCCCTAGGAATAGTGCGCTTAAGCGGCGATAGAGCTTTCGAGGTCGCCGCCTCTTTCTTTAAAAGCGCTCCCCCCATCATTGAGGCCGACCCCTGGCAGGTCCTTATGGGCAAGATCATGGATCCTGCCGAAAACAATATTCCTTCCCTCACCCCTCACCCCTCACCCCTCACCCCTTCTGCCATCATCGATTGGGCCGTCGCCGTCAAATACGCCGCTCCCAAAAGCTACACGGGGGAAAATTCCGTTGAGATCACCTGTCATGGTTCGCCCTTAATTTTAAGAACCGTACTAAAGCTGGCCTTAGCCGCCGGCGCCCGTGAAGCTTTGCCGGGGGAGTTCACGCAACGCGCCTATCTAAACGGAAAAATGGACCTGGTTCAAGCCGAAGCGATCTGCGGCATGATCCGTTCGTCAAGCGAACGCGCCGGAAGACTGCAGGCCAGAATCCTATCGGGATCCTTAAGCGCCCAAATCAAAACCCTGGCCGGCCGGATCATTGACATTCTGGCGGCCGCCGACGTCCTGCTGGACCATCCCGACGAGCCCGACATTACCGATTCCATACGCCCGCAAGCCCTAAAGCAGTCTCTTGAAAAAATCCGCGAAGAAATTGGTATTTTGGCGGAAAGTTTCCGCCAGTCGCATAAAATTCGAGAAGGGTTGAACGCGGTGATCGTGGGCGCTCCCAATGCCGGAAAATCCACCCTATTAAACGCCCTGCTTGTCAAAAACCGCGCCATTGTCTCGAGCGAACCCGGAACCACCAGAGACACCCTTGAGGAAATGATTGAAATCGACGGCTACCTTATCCGTTTCATTGACACGGCGGGCTGGCGGCGGCGCCCGGAGGGCGATATCGAGGCGCTCGGCCTGGAAAGAACCTGTCAGGCTATCAGCGCCGCCGACGTCCTTATTTGGGTCATTGACGGCGCCCGGCATCGCAATGGCGCTGACGGTGAAGTTCTTGAATTAATCCGGCGGGAATCCAAACCCGCCGTCATTGTCTGGAATAAAAAAGATGCGCCTGGATTTTGTGCCGGAAAAACCCTTTTCTCCGACCTCTTAATCCACAAAGAAATGTCCCTGTCAGCCCTTCGGGGCGAGGGCTTGCGCGAATTAAAAGAAAGCCTCAAAGAGTACGTCAACGGCTTAGCGCCCCGGGAAAGCGAAACCCCGGTCTTAGAGGAACGCCAGGCCTCGCTTCTTCATTGCGCCGGACGCGATGCGGTCTCGGCCCTGGAAAATCTTAAGGCCAACCGGTGGGAACTCGTCGGTCTTGAATTGCGCCACGGCGCCAACGATTTAAATATGATGCTGGGTGAAGGGGCGGTTTCAGATGAAATTCTACGCTCCATTTTTTCTAAATTCTGCATAGGGAAATAAGGGTACCGACGGCAGAATTGTTTAAATAATCATGGAACAAGCAACAAACAAACAAAGAGCGCCGCGAAATCGCACCATCAATTTGAATGATGGGGATATCTCGCAGCTTAAAAAGCGTTTAATCAAACTGAACAAACCGACGTCTTTTGACGAAATCGAAAACAAGACAATAAATCAGGACATCTTCGAGGCATTAGAACATTTGCCGGATAAGTTCGTTGACCTTGTTTTCGTTGACCCCCCATATAATCTAAACAAGACGTTTAATCTCGCTTCATTCAAAACAATGGAATCCGAAAAATACGAGGAGTGGTTGGATTCTTGGGTTCAAAAAATAATTCGCCTACTAAAACCAACCGCTTCGGTCTATATTTGTGGCGATTGGAAATCATCCGGAGCAATTTTTAATGTCACTAAAAAATATCTTCAAATTCAGAATCGCATTACTTTTGAACGAGAAAAAGGACGCGGCGCGAAATCAAACTGGAAAAATTGCTCAGAGGATATTTGGTTTTGTACTTTGTCGAACGATTACCATTTTGATGTTGAAGCGGTAAAAATGAAGCGAAAAGTCATTGCGCCGTACAAAGACGAAAATGGAAAACCGAAAGATTGGGAAGATAACGGCGACGGAAAATATAGGATTACCCACCCCTCGAATGTTTGGACCGATATTACAATCCCGTTTTGGTCTATGCCGGAAAATACCGACCACCCGACCCAAAAACCGGAAAAACTTGTAGCAAAAGTAATTTTAGCAAGCTCAAAACCGAATGATGTTGTTTTTGATCCGTTCTTGGGCTCGGGGACAACCTCGGTTGTCGCGCAAAAATTAGGGCGCAGATATGTTGGCATAGATATTGACGAATTATATTGCTGTCTAGCGGAAAAACGGTTGGAAAATGCGCGGCAAGACAAAACTGTTCAAGGGTATTCCGATGGAGTATTCTGGGAAAGGAATACGCTAAATGAACAGACAAACGGAAACGGGAAAAAGCACAAAGTCGAGCTGTCAGAAAATTTATTTAGCAACAAACTTGTATGAAAAAGAGTCAAATTTTTTATGGTAATTCACATAGAGAGGAGATAGAGAAAAGGCTCAAAAAATTTTTGAATGAGCAAAAAGACTTTCTCTCGGCGCGAACAATAAACAGCCCGCGTGCCGTTGGCGACGCAATTGAAAATGTTATCGCTGAAAACTTCAAAACCATTCTCGGCGATCTTGTTGGTGAGTATTCGTCATCTTTTGCGCGCCGCGCTATGGCAGATTTAGCTTTTACTGACAAAGACGGCTTTTATTATGTCGTTGATGTAAAAACGCGCCGTCTCGATACAAAATTCAATATGCCAAATCTGACATCGGTTGAAAGGTTATCACGATTTTATGAAGAAGATATAAATTATTTCTCGCTCCTGAAGATTGATTACAAAATCAGCGGCACGCGGGCAAAAATTGATAAAGTAACATTTGCTCCAATTGAATTTTTTGATTGGGATTGCCTAACCATCGGCGCACTCGGTTGGGGTCAAATTCAAATCGCAAACGCAAATGTGGTAAAGATAGTCTCAAAGAACAGTAGAAAAAAATGGATGCTGGAATTGTGCGATACAATGCTTGAGTTTTACCCTAAAGAAATTGGCAAAATTGGCGAGCGCATTGACCACTTCAAAAAGATAAGGAAAGCCTGGGAAAAGAAAAGCGAATAAATATGGGAAATAAGTTAAAACATCTTGAGTTTATACAAGGAACTATTGACCGAATAGGAAAATGAGGGGGTGAAATTTATGCCAAAAAAAATTAAAAAGAAAGCCTCTGTAAAAAAAGCTGTAAAAAAACCGAGGTCCGCGGCTAAGAAAAAAAAGGCGGTTAAAAAAACCGGAGCTTCGACTAAACCTAGGGTTGCGCCACAAAAATCCAAACCCCGCACCGCGGCCGCGCCAAAGGCGCCGCCGGTTGAAGTCGTTGAGGGGACGCTCTTGGGAAAAGTTGAAGACTTTTACTCTCATGTCCAGGTCATGGCCCTGATACTCAAATCCGACGTTGCGGTGGGAGACACTATACGCGTCAAGGGGCACACGACCGATATTGTCCAAAAACTCGACAGCATGCAGATTAATCATGCTGCGGTCACTGCCGCCCGCGCCGGCGAATCAGTGGGCATTAAAATCAACGAACGCTGCCGCAAGGGAGACCGCGTTTACAAAATATAGCCGCCAAATTTGGGCTTGGGCCCTCTACGACTTTGCCAACAGCCCCTTCACCACAACCATCACCTCGGTTGTCTTTAATGTCTACTTCGCCAAAGTGGTGTCCGAAGGAACGCCTCTCCACGGAGACACCCTCTGGGGAATTCTGGTTGCCGCGGCCACGCTGGCCTCCGGCATCATTTCCCCCATCTTAGGAGCCCTGGCGGATGAGCGGCGCATCAAAAAACCTCTACTTCTTGCTTTCGCCCTGATAGGAAGCTCGGCCACGCTGGCCCTGACAGCCTCGCGCGAAGGAACGCTTTGGGCCAGCTCTATTTTCTTTTTTATCGCCAGCGTCAGCTTCTCGGCTTCTCTCACATTCGCCAATGCTTTTTTAAATGAACTCGCCACCGAAAAAAATATCGGCCGGATTTCGGGCCTGGGCTGGGCCCTGGGTTACATCGGCGGAGGACTCTGCTTGGCCGTGAACCTTCTGATGATTCAAAAGCCGGAACTTCTTGGCATCACTGCGGATAACCACTGGCCCGTGCGGTTAACCTTCGCTTCGGTCGGGTTTTGGTGGGTCGCTTTCACCATTCCTTTTGCAATCTGGGTCAAAGAAGAGAAGCCCGCCGGGCAACAAAACCAATCGCTGGTTAAATCCCTGGGTAACGCTGTCCAAACCGTTAAAAAAACCCTAAGGGCCGCCCGAACAACCAATGCCAACCTGGTTCGCTACCTCGTCGCCTATCTGCTTTACAACGACGGCATCGAAACCATTATCGTGATGGCCGGCGTGTTTGCCAGTGAAATTCTCCTGATGGGCCAAGGCGAGATTGTGTCCTGTTTTTTAATGATTCAGTTCGTGGCTTTTATCGGCGCCTTGACTTTTGGGCATCTGGGGGATCGCTGGGGAAACAAAAAAGCCCTGCAGGTTTCACTGATGCTGTGGATCCTGGTTGTTATTTGGGCTCTTTTCATGCAATCCAAAACAGAATTTTGGCTGGCCGGAGCCGCCATCGCCATTGTGCTGGGAGGAAGCCAGGCGCTTTCGCGCAGCCTGTTTGGAAAGCTGGTCCCCAGAGGATACGAGGGGCAGTTCTATGGGTTCTTGAATCTCTCCAGTAAAGTTTCGGCGACTCTGGGCCCCCTGACCTACGGGGTCTCGCGCCAGATCACCGGAAGCCCGCGCTGGGCGATATTCTCTTTGTTGATCTTTTTTGTTTTGGGCCAAATGCTGCTCGTCGGCGTTCGCGAACCATCGGGGCAGTCTTAAAATGATTTTGTTGCTTAGCGAGCTCGTGCTCAAACCCTCCGCTTTCTTTGCCAGAGCCAAAAACGAGCTTCCTCGCTGGGGTTTCGGCTGGGCTATCTACGGGTTATCCCTGATCGCGGCCAGCCTTTTTTACGCCTTAAAACCGGAGGGTTTTCCCAAAGACAGCTTCAGCAGCGCGGCCGGGAGCCATTCGATCGGTTTTTGGCTGATGATGAGCTTATTGGGCGTGATTTTAACGCTGCTCACGGCTCTGGTTGTCTCTGCATTAATCCGGTTTCAGGAGGGCAGTTGGAAAATCGGGTTTCCTAAGACTTTTTACGTTTTGATGGTTTGCCATATCTGGTATCTCATTTTATTTGTTCTGCTTTCCCTGGCCTCGGCCGCGCGCTCGGAGCCTTTGTATAAAATTTTTGAAATTTCCATTTCCTTCATCGGTTTCTTCTTTACGATCTGGGCCTTAAAAATGACCGCCCGCACGACCATTGCCAAAGTTTTTGTCAGTCTTCTTCTTTCCTCTTTGGGATTGATGGCGGGCCTCTTCACGCTTTATCTGACCGGCATTATTCCAACCGAAATTCTAAAGGTTCTTTTATTTATTTAAGTCGCGGCGCAAAAAATCAAGCGCGAAGTAGGCCATTTTTTCTTTCATGCGCAGACGATCGCCTGAAAAAATTCTTTTTTCGGTTTTAACCTGGCCATTTTTCCGAGCTAAACCAAAATAAGCCAGGCCAAGGGGCTTTTCCGGCGTGCCGCCCAAGGGTCCGCAGATGCCGGTGACTGAAATCGCGTAGTCCGCCCCGGAACGCTTGGCCATCCCCTGCGCCATCTCCCGGGCCGCCTCGGCGCTGACTGCGCCGTGTTTTTTCAGGATTTCGGGGGAAACGCCCAATATCTCGGTCTTGGCTTCATTGGCGTAAGCCACGACGCTTTGTAAAAAATAGGCGGTACTGCCCGCGATATTGGTAATCTTGTCCGCGATCAAGCCGCCGGTGCAGGACTCTGCAACCGCCAAAGTCAAATTCTTGGATTTCAGGATTTGGCCGACCTTGTTTTCCAACGTTTCGCCGTCTTGTCCCAAAACATCGGGACCGAAAATCTTCCCGATATCGCGGCCGATTTGATCCAATGCCGCAGCCGCCCGGTCGCCGGCGGCCCGAAAAATAAGATCAATGACGTAACTGGAAGCCAAAATGGTGGGTTCCACGTCTTTTCCAGCCAAACCGGTCAAAATCGGTCCGGCCATCTCCTCAACCCTCGATTCGGTATGCCCAACGATCTGAAACGATTTCACCAAAAGCGTTTGGCGGCAAAATTTATTTTTGATCTTCGATAAAACCTTAGACAGCGTATTTTCAAGTTCTTTGGGCGGACCCGGCAAAAGCAAAACCATTTTTTCACCAAGATCAATTAACTGGCCCGGTGCGGTGCCGGCCTCGTTTTCAATCACTAACGCTTTATCCAAAATCATGGCCTGGCGCTTGTTGGACTGGGGCATTGAAATGCCGACTTGCTTAAACCGCCCTTTTATTTTCTCCATCAAATCGGAATTAAAAGAAAGACCCCGGCCCAAGGCCCGGCCGCAGGCCTCCCGGCTTAAGTCGTCAAACGTAGGGCCCAAGCCTCCGGTCACAATAACCAGATGCGAGCGTGATAAGGCAAGATTAATGGCGCCGGCGATCTCTTCCTCACCGTCGGCCACCAAGACGGCGCGCGCCACTTTAAGACCGAGAGGAGCCAGCATTTGGGCCAAGTAAACGGTGTGGGTGTTGGTCCGAAAAGTTAAGAGCTCGGTTCCAACGTGGATGGCTTCAACAGCGCAATCGCCCTGATCCATAACATTAATTATCCCGAATTTCGGGCCAGATGGCGAAGCAAAGAGATGTTGGTTTCATCCGCCTGGGGCGAATCTTTAGGGGTTTCCAGAACAAAGGGCAGACGGCCGAACTGCGGGTGATTCAGCAAGGACCGGAACCCTTCCTTGCCGATGAAACCTTGATCAATATGCTGATGCCGGTCCACATGGCAAGAAAGCGGTTTTTTGGAATCATTGGCATGAACCAGCTTTAAAGACGGCCAGCCCACTGTCTGATCAATGACTCCGGCCAACCGGCCGACCCCTTCGGCATCGCGAATATCATAACCTGCGGCAAATGCGTGGCAGGTGTCCAAACAAATTCCCAAATGATCCTTGGCGTCAATTAAATCAAGCAAAATCTTTAACTCCTCAAAAGTTGAACCCACGTCCCCTCGCTCGGCAGCCATGTTTTCCAAAAGAAGAGTGGCGCCGGTTTCTCCTGCTTTTTTTAGGGCCTGCCTTACCCCTTGGCCAACCCTCTCTAAAACTTTTTCCCGGTCACTTTCCGTGGAGGAACTGCCCACGTGGACAACCAAAAACGGGGCCCCGTACTCCCCGGCTCGAACCAACTCATGGGCCAGGGCTTCGACTGAACGTTGCCAGAGATCGGGTTTCGGGGAAGCCAAATTAATAAGGTAGGAGGCGTGAATCGCCCAAGAATCCATGCCCAAATCCACGCTCATGGCGCTAAAGCGTTTGGTTTTTTCCTTATTTAGAGCAGGCGCATACCACGACCGCGGGCTTTTGGAAAAAATTTGAAATGTCTGGCAGCCCAGCCGGTGCGCCTCTTTTAACGCCTCTTCCAGCCCCTTTTGAATAAAAAGATGAACCCCTATCTTATTCAAAAATTACCTTCGCCTTTTTCGCTTATCTCGCTTTTTTCGCCTTTATTTATACGGGTTTAGCGCAGGGGAGTCACCCTTGAACCCAGTAGCGGAGAGGGGCCCCAACCAGCAAGGGTGGGGAGAACCGACGGGACAGGTTCTCGGGTCTGGGGGCAAGGGTGACACCCCTGCGCTAAACCCCTTCCATTATTT
>JACQJO010000014.1 GCA_016205025.1 Elusimicrobiota bacterium | reverse complement strand
CTTTGTTATTAAAGCTGTGGAGAAATCCGAAGACCGGGAAGCTTCCAGAAGATAGCCCTCGGCAGAAGCTATCGGCGTCCATTGGACGGTCAAGGAGTCATAGGTGGCGCCTAAAGTTGAGGTGGCTGACAGGACAGCTTCAGACAGGGTGGAGATGGGTTGGGTCTGACCCAGGGTTTCCACCTCATCAATGTTTCTGGATTTAACCCTAAAGTAGTACAGCCGGTTGGCGTCCAGACCGTCAAAGGTGAAGCTCATCTGGCGATCCCAAGGGGAAACAGCGACACCGGAGCGGAAATCAGGATCAAGGGAACGCTCCGCTCTGTAGAAGACGTCGGAGGCGTTGCCGCCGGAGCCCCAGCGAAGGGTGGTGGAATTGACCGCGGTACCTGACGAAGATTTGATTTCGGACGGCAACGGAGCCGGAAGGCTTGACATTGTCATCATGGAACCCAGATTCATAAATTCGGAGGAACCGGAAGTATTGTTGGCTTTAACCTGAAAGTAGTAGCGGGTATGGGATACAAGACCGGTAAAGACTTCGGAGCGAACAGTGGTGTTTAAAGAAACATTGGCTGGGTCATTATTAGGGAAAGGCAGTTTAGACATCACAATCGTATAAAAAAGATCCGAAGGATTAGGGTTAGACCCTAACGACCAGTTAACGGTTAATCGAGAACTGCCGACTCGAGTAAACGCCGGAGAATCCGGCCATGGCACCGTGGGCAGGGTTCTTGCATTGGCAAGCGCCACAAACTCGGTTTCCGCATCAACGCTGTTTCTGGCTTTGACTCTGAAATAACAAAGGGTGTTGGAGGGAAGATCATCAAAACCAAAACTGGTTTCGGTGATCCAGTCCGAACTAAAACGATTAACAAAATTAGGATCTGCGGCGCCTTCTACCAGATACTCCGTACCTTGCGGATTCTCATCGCTCCAGCGAACCGCGATCGCGTTATCGCTAACAAAAGAGATGGGCTCCGGCCGCGGAGCATTGGCTAAAGTCACGGCATAACCCAAATCCGTAAACGCTGACGATCCCGAAGCGTTGTTGGCCTTGACTTGAAAGTAGTAGCTGGCGTTCGGGCTAAGATCGGTAAAAGTTTCGGAGCGAGCTATTGTATTAAACGAGGCATTTCCGGTATTACTATTGGGAAAAAAGTTGGTGGACATTGTAACGGTGTAGGACAGGGACGAAGGATCAGGATTGGCTCCGGACGTCCAGTTGACGGTTAAACGAGAGCTTTCCAAATTTGCAAAAGAGACTCCGTCCGCGGCCGGCGATGCGGGCAAGGTCGTGGCCCCGGGCAACGCCACATAATCACTCTGGGCGTTCAAACTGTTTCTGGCTTTGACCCTAAAATAATACGGGGTATTGGCCGCAAGGCCGGAGAAAATGAAACCGGTTTGCGTGTCCCAAGAAGAGCTAGTTAATCCCGATTGAAAATCCGGATCCAAAGAAAGCTGGGCCTGGTACTCAATCTCCGCCGCGTTTTCGCCGATCCCCCAGTTTACGGTCACCGCGTTCGTGGACACCCCCGTAGGATTGCGAGCTTCCACGGCAAAAGGCTGCGACACATGGGCCAGGGTCGTTTCGGAACCTAAATCAATAAAATCCGAGGAACCGGAGCTGTTGTTCGCTCTAACCCTAAAGTAATACCTCGTATCAGGCGAAAGCGAGGTGAAGGTTTGAGATAAAAGCGGGGTCACCGCCATCCTGTTGCCCGCATCGGAATTAGGGAAGGGTTGTTCGGACATTTCAATGGCATAAGACAAGGATGATGGATCGGCATTGAGTCCGGGCACCCAGTTGACTGTTAAGCGTGAAGCGCCGATGCGGGTAAAGGCAGGGGCAATAGCCGCCGGCTCAACCGGCAATGTCCGGGCTTGAGGCAAATCAACAAAGTCTGTTTCCAGACTCGCGCTGTCTTTGGCTTTAACGCGAAAATGATAAAGAGTGTTAACAGTCAAATCAGAGAAACCAAACTCAAGCGCGTTGATCCAGCCCGAATCCACCCGATCCGAAAGAAAATCCGGATCCGCGGCCCTTTCCACTAAAAATTGAGTGCTGCCCAGATCGCCCGAGTAACTCCAGCTCGGAGTAATGGCATTGGCGGCGATTAAAGAAGGGGGTTCGGGTTCAGGAGGCGGGATCGGAAAGACCTTGGCGCTGGACAGAAAAACAAAATCCGTCTCCACGCGCTGGCTGTTCCTGGCTTTAGCCCTGAAATAGTAGCGGGTATTAGGAATAAGCCCCGAAAAAATAAAGCTGGTTTGGGTGACCCAGCCCGAACCCGTAATGTCGGATTGAAAATTAAGATCCTGGGCTCGCTCGACATAATATTCCGTAGCCGAGGAATTGCCCGAATCCGCCCAATTAGCCCGTACTTCGGTACTGGACAACGCTTCGGACGCTATGGGACTGGGAGGATTGGCCAGCGTTACAAAAATGCGATCCTCCGAAGTTACGACTTCGTTAAATCTATTCTCAATTTTTATCTGATAGTGATAAGTGGCGCTGGGAACAAGGCCGGTTAATGTCGTGGAATGCGACTGGTTCAGTTCTTGGCTCACGGGCGCTTCGAAACCATAAGAGGCGGTCAGGCCGTAATCTAACCGGCCAAGAGTAAGAACATTGGAATAAAAATCGATATCAATTCTATTGGACATAAGTCCAAAATGGTTCACCGCCGTGATCGCAGGCATGGTATTTTCAACAACAAGCTCAACCGGGCTGTCTGAAACCCGCCGCTGACCAGCCGCATTTTCAGCCTTAACCGTAAGGCGGTGGGTTCCGTCCACAACCGAGGTGGAATTCCAAAGAAAACTATAGGGCGCCGAGGTATCCTCCGCGAGCAAGATATGCTCGAAAGCGGATTTAATTCTGAAAAGAGAAACCTTGATGATTCCGGTGTTCTCTCCGATGGTGGCGGCTACAGTAACAATTCCCCTCGCCAGATTGTTGGATTCGGGCGAGGTAATTCTCACTGTTGGATCCACAACGTCGGATGACGGCAGGCCGTTTCTGATCTCGACATGAACCAGCAAGGGATCTCCCGGCGCTGAACCCTCCTTGCCGATGGTGGAAAAATTGTTAAAGGTTATGGCATCCGTGTAGGTGTCGCCGGGTTGCAACGCCGCGCTTTGGAATTTTGTGAAACCGGCCACGTTTTCAAGCTGCATATCAAGCAAATTAGAATGCCTGTCTAAGTTAGCCAGATGAACAACCGCGCCCCTTAAAATGGGCCTATCGCCAGGAATCCCATTGTCGTAACCAATGGATTGACGGTACTCCAGGTAATATTCGATATCCGTATTGAAAAACGGGTCCCGGCCCGCAATTCTTAAAACTTTGACTTGGTTATCAGCCGTTTCCAAGGGATAGATACGATAAATTCCGCTCTGCGTTATTCTTTGAGCCTGATCAACGTTTATCCAGCCTAACCGAAATTTGGAAGCGCCGTTAAAATGTGTCCAGGAACGGTTGCCCATGGTATCGTAAGGGTCTCCATACTCAAGACTGGAACAGGATGTACCCAGGGTTTCATTTTCTCCGCAATCCCAAGTATTGGCATGATCAAGCCCCAGGTTATGGCCAACCTCATGACTAACAACCGGCCGAAGACCGGAGTAACTTTTAACGACTGAAATCGAGGCGTCAACGAGTCCGTCTGGAGTCTGAACACCCACCTTTCCGACAGTGCCTATACCTGCCCAAAAACAACTCGATAACGCTGGTATGACGACAATGATGCGCTGATAGTTCCTAAAATCGACTTGAGAGTCAGCCGCCGCCATAGCTGCCTGCGCAATGCTCCATAAGTCGCAAGTTTGGTTGATATTCACGGTGAACCACCCTACGGTATCTCCGCTTAAGATCAGCTTGTTATATGAGGCTTCCTTGAGAAAGCTGGCCAAACTTGTTGCGTTCGGATCAAAGAGCTCCCCATGAGTTTGATCTCGCGTTGAGGGGGTTGTTTGATTATCCAGGAAGTTGGCCAGTATCGCTATAGCTCTTTGGTTGCCTGTTGTGTCCGGGAGCGGGTTTTGGATGATGGTAAACTGCGCATGCCCTGTTCCTCCGAAAAAGGCAAGAAGGATTAGAGTCGCCGCAACTTCTTTTTTCATTTTGGCACCGCGATGTGGCCTCCAAGCTCCACTCCCTTGACTCTTACCCTAGCTCCGGAAATCGCGTTAGGCTCTTGACCCGCAAAATGAAGATCGAATCTCTTCTGATCAGCCACAACGCTAAAATGGGCCTCGCTTTGGTTGTGTTCAAAATCATCCGCAATAAAAACTTCTAGACTGCCTGTCTTATCCACATGGGTCTCCAATTCTGACTGCACCTGGACTGGAAATTCGGTTTTTTCGTTGGAGGACAAGGCCGCTTCCAGGGCGGCTTGGGGATGCTCCTGGATAAGATGCTCAAGCTTTTCTCTTCTGGCTTGGACCAAATCCTTAAGTTCTTGGAGCTTCTGGGATTGGGCCTTTTCTTGTTTTTTGGTCTGGCTGGCCGTGGCAGCGACACCCCTGACGGCGCCCGGGGCCGCTTTTTTATAGGCCGCGTGAAGCTCTCTTAACTTGACGTTGTCCTGAAGAACAGCCTGTTTTTCGCTATTGGGGGATTTTTTGGAATGGCCGGCGGTATCACCGGCCAGCAAAGCGCAAGGCGCCAAAAATAGGATTGCCGCTAATCCCAATCCCGCGCTATATCCCTTTAACGGGATACACCCAACTCTCTCTCCACTCTCTACCATTTCTCCCTCCCTTGGTTTCTTCAACCCTTGCCTAAAGATTAAGGTAAGAGAAGGGCAGGAAAATGGGCCGAAGGGCCTAGATTTTACCAGGACAAAAGGCCCTATATAAATAGGGACTAAAGTCCTAGTTTTAAATACTAAAATAGCTGATAATTAGGTGTTTTATTTAGACAAAACAGTGGGAGGTACAAGCACTTCACGGCCATCTGATTGGCGCAAGTGGCCCATAACCTGTTTTGGGTCATGCTGGAAAACTAAAAGCCAATCCCGCTCGCGGGCTAGTTTAAAAAGATGCCGTTTCTGCTCCAGCGTATCCATGGGGTACAGGTCATAGCCCATAATCCAGGGCAAGGGAACGTGGCTGCGGGTGGGCACCAGGTCGCCCAGGAAGAGGACTCCCTGGCCTTCGGACTCCACCAAGGCGCACTGGTGGCCGCGGGTATGGCCGCCGCTTCTTAAGACCTTTAAGCCGGGCTCGACCTCAAACTCGCCATCCACCAGCTCCAGGAGCTTGGCCTTCTGAAGGCACCCAAAGTTCTCCTCAAGGTAACTGGCCTGGTTGCGCTCATGGGGGTGATTGGCATCCTCCCATTCCGCCGCCTGGATGATGTATTTGGCTTTGGGGAAGGTAGGTTTCTCATGACCGTCTTGCCGGACGGTATTGCCGCCGCAATGGTCAAAATGAAGGTGGGTATTGATCACCACGTCAATATCTTCCGGGGTTAGCCCCCTTTCTTTGAGCGCGTCGAACAAGGTGCTGGGACGGTTGACCGCGTAGATCTTCTTAAACTTGGCATCCTGCTCGTATTTATCCGACAAGCCGGTGTCCACCAAGACATGATGGCCTTTCGGGGTTTTGACCAAAAGGCAGCCCAGGGCCAGGTCAATTCGGTTATTTTCATCCGCCGGATGGTGCCGGCACCAAAGCGCTTTAGGCACCACGCCAAACATCGCCCCGCCGTCCAAACGAAAGGTCCCGTCGGTCAGGGGTTCGACTTTAAAACGCCCAATCTTGAGCATAAAAGAAAACCTCCGAGGAATGCGCCGTGCTGATTAGGGTTTGACTTAAGACGTTCGATGGCTTTAGCTAACCTCTTGCGTACCGAGTGATCAAGATTTAACCAATCTCGGGCAGCGTCTTCCAAAAATTCGATCTTATAAGCCAAGTTAAGGCTTTAACTCTTCCCACGAAATATGTTTCTTGCCTTGATTTTTTTTGAAGCGGTCAACGGCAATTTTAGCCAAAAGATAGTCTTCAAGGGTGGGGCGCAAGCGGTCAAAAAGCCGCAATCTGTCCCTGGGGGGCAAATGTCGAATAGTTTTAGTTAAGGTCTGAATGCTCATAAGCCTAATTTTAATTTTAACAGCAAAATGCCTAAATTAAAAGAGGGAGAATTGTCGAAAGGGCTAAATGGCACGAAGAAACATTAAAACCGGCGTGTCGCCTCGTGAGCCTTCTATCCTGGCTAAAACTGCGGTTAACTGATTTTCGGCCAAAAGCATGCCAGCCTCGGACTGGCGGCTGGCCCAAAGGATTGGTTTTTGGGCATTGCCTTCAAAAAGAAACGATCCTCGCTCATCGATCCCCAAGCGCCAAATGACGGCTTTGCCCGTGAAACTGGCCGGGCTGGCCGCCACATCATCGTAGGTTAATGGATTGCGGTTGGCCCAAAGCAGATAAGGTTCGGCGCCCAGGGCTTGCTGATTTTGATCAAGGCGTCTTTCAACCGCCCGCAGCCAATCCGGAGAATCAAAAAAGAAGGCGAGCAGAGTTAAAAACAAACACAGTAAAAGCCAAGGCCTTTGGGTTGGCTCCGGCGGTGGCGGGTTGGCTTGGGCATCCAGCTCTTCCTGCGAAGCGATGCCGTCTTTGGTCAAAATATAAACCGGCGGCTTTTCGTAGGGGTCCTGCATCTAGGCGGCCGCTTCTTCGCGCTCAATCTTTTTAACCAGGGCGGCAACGGGACCAAGCTTTTGACCTGCAGGCAATTCCGGCAGGTTCTCCCCCCACAAACCGGCTGTTATCCCGCCCGAATAACCCAGCATCGCCCATGTTTTTTCGGATGTCGTCGGGACATAAGGCGCCATATAAATGGCAAGACTGCGGCAAAGTTTTAAGGCGGTATAAATCACGGTTTCGGCGCGCTGGGGATTTTCTTTGGCCAGCTTCCAGGGGGCCTGATTATTAAAATACTGGTTGCCGGTCTGGGCCAAGGCAACAATTTCCTTTAAGCCCTTTTTGAATTCGCAGCGTTCCAGCGCTTCGGCCAAAGCCCGGCCGTGGCGAACCGTAGCCGCCTCGATTTCTATATCTTGCTGCGATAAGTCGCCGGGCTTGGGCACGGCTTGGTACGTTTTTTGGCTAAAAACTAAAACGCGGTTGATCAAATTGCCGATCGTGCTTAGAAACTCCTCGTTATTTTTCTGAATAAACTCCGCCCAAGTGAAATTGGCGTCCGAAGTTTCGGGCATGACGGAGGCCAGGTAGTACCGGATTTGATCCGGGTCAAACTCATCCAAACATTCCTTCAAACGCACGCCGACGCCGCGGCTTTTGGAAAATTTTTCGCCGGATAAGAGCAGAAATTCATTGGCCGGAACGTTGGTTGAAAGATTCAATGCTTCATGGCCCAGCAGCATGGCGGGCCAAATAATCGTGTGAAAAGGGATATTGTCTTTGCCGATAAAATAATAAGACTCGGTTTTAGGATCCTGCCAAAAATCTTTCCAGGCATCCGGTGTTCCTTTCTGCCTGGCCCATTCCTGCGAAGTGGAAAGGTACCCGATCACCGCTTCAAACCAGACATAAAGGCATTTGCCCTCATAACCCTTCAAGGGAACCGGGATGCCCCAGTTCAAATCGCGGGTGATCGGCCGGTCGTTTAAGCCCTCTTTAATCCAGTTTTGGGTGAACTTCAAAACATTGGGCCGCCAGTTCTTGCGGCTTTTCAAATAGTCTAAAAGTTTTTCAGAAAATTGAGAAAGCTTTAGGTAGTGTAGCCGGGTTTCCCGAAAGGCCGGGGGCTTGCCGCACAAGCGGCAGCGCGGATTTTTTAAATCCGCCGGGTCCAAAGTTTTGCCGCACCGGTCGCACTGGTCGCCGCGCGCATCCGTGGCGCCGCAGTGAGGGCAGGTCCCCTCAACGTAACGATCCGGCAAAAACCGGTTGCAGGTACCGCAAAAAAGGGCTTGAGAAGCGCGCTCCTCAATATAGCCCTTCTCTAAAAGCTTTAAGAAAAAATCCTGGGCAACTTTTTTGTGATTCGGGTGCGAGGTGCGAAAATATAGATCAAAAGAAATCCCTAGGCGGGCCAGGGACTCGGCGTGCTCCTTATGGTAACGTTCAACGATTTCTTCCGGTTTTTTGTTTTCTTTTTCGGCGGATACGGTGATCGGCGTTCCGTGCTCATCGGAACCCGAAACCATCAGCACTCGATTGCCGCGCAAGCGATGATAACGCGCGAAGATATCAGCCGGAAGGCAGGCGCCCGCGATTTGGCCTAGATGAAGGGAACTGTTGGCGTAAGGCCACGCCACGCAAACCAAAACATTCTTCACGAAGCAATTCTAGCGGATTATCAATCCGCGAAAATTACTTCCTAATTAAAGCCAGAAAAGTTCGGGCAAAATAAGCCCTGTGGCCGGATAAAGAAAGAAAGTCCCCTTTAAGCACGGAGGAAAAAGAGGAATTCGCAGTTCTGCCCGCAACTTCAAGAAGCCAACCCTTGGGTTGGCTTGAAATATGGAGTCTCGGTTTAAAACGACCTCCAAATAATTCATCTTGAAGAAAGCTGATATACGATAAATTAGCTGGCTGGCCGCGGCGGCCCAGGAATGGGACGCTGTAGCTGCGCAAATACTGCGGCCGCTCATATTCCTTGACCAGAGGCAGTTGCTCCGTTACCAGAATAGGGGCATAAGTAATATGCGGCCGGCGGCGCCTGTCTTGACCAAAATACAGCCGAGCTTGCCTGTATTCTCCTTGCTCAAACTTAAGGTCGTTGCCGGTCCTCTTGTTTTCTCGCCAAAGGCGGCGAAGCTCGGTGTTTAGCTCAAGCATCACCTTTTTTTCAACCCCGGGGGCCACGGGGGAAACCTTGGGAAAAAAGACCACGCCTTGACCAGAGTCTTCGGCGATTTTGACAAGCAAAGGTTGCAGAATCCGCAAGGCTTGCTCGCGGCCAATAAAGGTGCCATCGGGGGCCCGGCTTCTCACGTGATTTCTTGTAAAAGTCTCCAATAGTTCATTGGGCGTATAGTAAGATTGGGCCGAAATAACGCTAAACGTAAACAGATGAAATAGAATCACGGCGATCATTTTGTTTTTCATTGCAATTGGCATGCCTCCTATTAAATAGATGCCCACTAATTTTAAGGACTTTTTGAGGTTTTGTCGTGGGTCTTTGGGGTAAACCTAGGTAGGACTAACCGGAAATCGGAATAGGGACTAAAGTTTTTGCTCCTGGGCAGCCCACGGCTTGACCCAAGGCAAAAGGGCAAAGGCGGGCAGGGCCAGGAAAAAAGTCATGGTGAAATAAGGGGCATAGCCAAACTTTGTGGCCGCGAATCCGGAGAAGGCGCCGGCCACCGAACGGCCCAAACCGAAAAAAGCCGAAAGAAGCGCGTACTGGGTGGCGGCGTGGCTTTTTTCGCAAATGCTCATTAAGAAAGCGAGAAACGAGGCGGTGCCCAGGCCGCCGCAAAAAGCTTCCACAATGACGGCTAAATACATCATGGCGTTTGAGGCCGGCAAAACAGCGGCCGCGGCATAAACAAGATTAGAAACAGCTTGGAAGAGTCCCAAAATCCAGAGCGCTTTAAAAATTCCCCAATTGGTGGTGAGCTTGCCGCCAATTAAAGCTCCCAGAATCGTGCTTACCACGCCCACGGTTCCGGGCACAAGACCGATCTGGAAAGGAGTAAATGCGCGGTCCACCCAAAAGGCCTTAGTCATGGGAGCCAAGGCGTAGTCGCCCACCTTGAAAATCAAAATAAACGCCATCACTGCCCAGAAACCGGGCCGAACCAAAAATTGCTGAAGTGGTGTCCAAACAGCATTAAGAAGGGGCGAGGGGTGAGGGGTGAGGGGTGGGGAGGAAAAAGAAAATTTGGTTTGGTATGGGACGCGAGTGGTCATAATTGCTGAAACCACCATAATAATAGCGGCGCTTAACATGGCGCCTGGCCATCCCGCAAAACCGGCCCAGGCCACCAAAAGCCCTCCGGAGGCGATCAGCGCGATGCGGTAAAACATCACGCGGATGCCGTTGGCTTGGCCTAGCTCTTGGGGCTCCAAAAACTCGATGGAGTAGGCGTCAATGGCAATGTCTTGGGTCGCGGATAAAACCGCCAGGCCGACCAGAAGTCCCCAGAAAAATGGGTTGAAGGTGGCCGGGCCCGAACCTAAAGCAATCAACAGAACGCCAAGGCCCATCAGGAGTTGACAAGCCGTGATCCAGGCCTTGCGCCGGAAAAAAACATCCACCAACGGCGCCCAGAGAAACTTAAAAGTCCAGGGAAGCCCAATCAGGCTTAAAAGCCCGATCTCTTTTAAGCTTACCCCGTGGAAACGGAAATAAACGGGAAGGGTTTCGTTAATAAAACCGAAAGGAAACCCCTCGGCAAAATAAAGAACCGCGACCCAAAACATTTTCCCCACGGTTGCCACTATAGTAATAAAATAAGTCTACGATGAGCTTTAGGCAGAACTTCCCCGCTTCGTCATTCCGGCGGAGGCCGGAATCCAGACTCCTTCGAAAACCCGACAGCCTGGATACCGGCTTTCGCCGGTATGACGAAAAAAGAGGGGGCTCGGAGAAATTGTGAGCTTCCGGCTAATTTTAATTTTGACCGGCGTTGCGGCTGCGGCTATTGCGGCATACTCTTTGATAGGCAAAAACGACGCAACTTCGATACCCTCCATGCCGGAGGTTTCGATAAAAAAAATTTCTCCGCCGCAGGTTCAGGGGCAACAACAAAATACTCCGGCGGTTAACAGCGCGCGGCCGGCGGCGCCGGACACGCCGCCAGAACCCCCGGGAACGTTCCCTTTAATTAACGCGCCGGATGAATCCTGCTCGCCTAAAAAATCAGAGCCCTGCGGCGCTGATCAAAAAAATAAGCCTCCAGAAAACCCGCTTCTGTTTCAATAGTGCCCAAAACATTAGATCGCGTTATCCGAATTTTGCGCCGGGAAACCAAAAAATGGAAAGAACCGGTGGTCGGGCACTACAAAAACGACCCCTTCACGGTTTTAATCAGCTGTGTTTTATCGCTTCGCACCAAAGACGAAACAACAGCCGGCGCTTCCAAGCGGCTTTTCGCCCGTGGCCGGAGCCCGCGCGCTATTCTTAGACTTTCCGAAAAAACAATCCAGAAATTGATTTACCCCGTTGGCTTTTACCGCACCAAAGCCAACAGCATCAAAAAAATCTGCCGGATGCTTTTAAGTGAGTATAAAGGCAAGGTGCCGGATGAAATTGATGAGCTGGTCAAACTGCCCGGCGTCGGAAGAAAAACAGCTAATTTGGTTCGGACCCTGGGCTACCAAAAGCCGGGCATCTGCGTTGATACCCATGTTCACCGGATCATGAATCGCTGGGGCTACGTCAAAACCAAGACGCCGGATAAAACCGAAATGGCGCTAAGAAAAAAACTGCCTCAACAATACTGGATTGAAATTAACGATCTGTTGGTGAGCTATGGCCAGAATCTCTGCAAGCCCATTTCCCCGCTATGTAGTCAATGCAAAATCGCTGATTTTTGCAAACGCATTGGCGTCACGATAAACAGATAAATAGGGACAGACACTATTTATTAGAAAATAAATAGTGTCTGTCCCTATTTATCTTGGCTCGGTTAAAACCGGGCGGGTATGCAATTAGCCATGAAATTGGGTGATTGAGGGGTCGATTTCCTCAAACGCATGCCGCCGCCAGCGTCGTCAATCAGTATGTCAAACTGATCGCTAAAACCATTTGAATCTTTTACACCGACTTCGTCTCCCGGACCTTCCGCGCCGCCTCCGCCGGGCTTAGCGCAGATCCCAGGAGTTCTTTCTATGATAGCTGCCACACCGGTCATATAGACTCTTCTATCAAGCACGCGTTCTCCATTAAATAGATCGGGCTGCTCCTGGACTAAAGTATCGACAGCGTTATCAACCAAGGCTTGGAATTGACTGGTGCCTGGGAACCCACTAGCCGCCCGCCTAGTAGTGCAACATCCATAAACACCTATGGGTCCCTCCGGTGCGTCGCCACAATTCGGCTTTGCCACAAGACCGCAACCCAAACCTGTTCCGGGGGTCGGTCTTGGGGTGGGCGTTGGCGTGGGCGTGGGCGTGGGTGTCGGGGTCGCGGAAGGTGATGGATTAGGCTCGACGGTCGGGCCAGTAAGGCTTTTCCCAACGCAACCCATACTTAACAACCCGGCACCACCGATCACAGCGGCCGCAGGGCTGACTGCGGCTAGAATGCCTAATCCCGCTAAGGCGCCGCCGCCTAAAGCAATTTTGCCGCCTGTATTAAATGCCTTATCCATTCTTTGAACAAAGGGGTTAATCCGGCCGCTTAACACCGCCATTCGGGGATCGACATGATAAATAGGAGTATTAGAAGATTCGTCCTTGGAATCAGCAGTAAAAGAAAAACCGGACACGCTAAAAATTAAAACTAAGGTCATTAACAAGCTGGCAACTCTATGCATTAGTGATCACCTCCATTGTATTTACCTTTATAAGATAGCAACGAACGGATTTTATGTCGTCCATCTTTGGGCCTATTTTAAATTGGGACTTTAGTCCCTGATCAATTAGAGGGGATGACTTTCAAAAATCCGCGACGGCCGAAGGTTAGGACGGTTGGGGTGGTGACTTCCAAAACCTTGTCTTCTTTGACCACGGCGCTGCTTAAACGCACCGCCCCCTCCGCGATCTTTCTCTGCGCTTCCTTGCGGCTGGGGGCCAGGCCCGAGAGCTGGATAACCTGGGATAAAAAAAGTTTTTTATCTTTGGGTAGGCGAAACTCCGGCATATGAGCGGGCAGTTCCCCCTCGGAATGAACGCGTATGAAATCATCTAAAGCCGCTTCGGCCCTCTCTTTTGTGTAAAAGCCCGCGGTGATGGTTTGGGCTAAAAGTTTTTTAGCCTCCATGGGGTGCATTTTTTTGAAAACTCCGAGATCAAGCTCGGTTAATTGTTCGGCCCAAGAAAGCATCAGCTCATCTGATATGGACATCGCCTTGCCGAACATTTCCTTGGGCTCATCTTGCAGGGCCACCGCGTTTTTATAGGTCTTTGACATTTTTTTGACGCCATCGGTTCCGACCAAAAGAGGAAAAGTCATGGTCACCTGCGGCTCCTGGCCATAGTCCCTCTGCATGTCGCGCCCAAAAAGAAGATTAAACAGCTGATCGCTGCCGCCGATCTCAATGTCCGCTTTGACCGCCACCGAGTCGTAGCCCTGAAAAACAGGGTAAAAAATCTCAAGCATGGTGATGGGATCGCCACGCCCCATGCGCGCTTTAAAATCCTCCCGTTCGGTTAAACGCGCCAAGGTCACTTTGGGCAGGTATCGCAAGAATTCTCCTCCCGCCACAAAGGGCTCCAGCCACTCTCGGTTAAACCGCAGTTCGGTTTTGGCGGGATCTAAAATCCGGTAAGCCTGGTCCCTGTAGGTTTCCGCGTTGTCTTTAATTTCTTCCTTTGACAAAACTGGCCGCGTTTCGTCGCGTCCCGACGGATCCCCGATGCCGGCGGTGAAATCCCCGATAATTAAAACTCCGGTATGGCCCAAATCCTGGAAAGCGCGCATTTTTCTTAAAGGAACCGTGTGGCCCAGGTGAAGGTCGCGGGTTGTGGGATCAACGCCCAGCTTAACGCGCAAGGGACGATTTAAAAATAGTTTCTTTCTTAATTCCTCTTCGGTCGTGACCGAAACAACGCCGCGCAGAAGCGACAAAAGTTCAGGGGTCATGCTTGGGCTTATAGGTCAGCGCTTTCTTTTTATCCCTGGCCTTTCGCTTTAAAGCCAGGGCGATTAAACGGTCTAAAAGCTTGGGATAGGGAATTCCAGAGGCTTCCATCATTTTGGGATACATGCTAATCGAGGTGAATCCGGGGATCGTGTTGATCTCGCTGAAATAAAAAATGCTGGAATTTCTATCGAGCAAAAAATCCACCCTGGCCATGCCCTCGCAATCAAAAGCCAAGAAGGAGCGTTGGGCTAAATTTTTAACCTGTTCGGCCTGCTTTGGCGTCAAATCGGCCGGGATTTTTAAGACCGCGCCGTCAGGATCAAGATACTTGGCCTCATAAGAATAAAACTCATGCTTGGGAATCACCTCGCCGGGCGCGGCCACAAAAACCTCTTCGGAATCACCCAAAACGGCGCACTCGATTTCCCTGGCGTCAACCGCTTTTTGAATGATGATCTTGTCGTCATACCGCAGCGCCTCCTGGCAGGCGGCCATAAAGGCTTCCGCTGATTTTACTTTGGAGATCCCGACCGAGGAGCCCAGGCGAGTGGGTTTGACAAAAACAGGCCAATTCATGCGCTCGCCGATTTCTTGCTTGAGATTCTCGCGCCACCGGGGACCCCCGCTCTCCCACTGCCATCGGCGCACAACCTTATAAGCCGCAATGGTGATGCCGGATTCATGCGCCAGTCGATAAGCCACATCCTTATCCATTCCCACCGCGCTGGATAAAACACCGCAACCCACATAGGGAACGCCCAAAAGCTCCAAAAGCCCCTGGATGGTCCCGTCTTCTCCCATCGGGCCATGAAGCATGGGAATAACCACGTCAAAAGCATAATTGCTCTTGGCACGCGAACCAACCGGCACCAAGGACTGCGAGCCCTCTTTGGGAGACAATAAAACCTCCGGGGCGTTGGTATAAACGGGCAATGCCTCCTTAGCGCTTTTTCCCAGACGCTTGGCATCCTGAAGAAGCCAGCGGCCGTTGCGTTCGATGGCGATCGGGATTACCTCGTATTTCTTGGGATCGAGATTGCGAAGAATGGCCAAGGCCGAAATTCTGGAAATCTCATGCTCCGCGGAGCGGCCCCCAAAAAGCAGGGCAACGCGAATTTTTTTAGACACTAACTAAATCCCTTTCCCGATCGATCGTGGAATGAACCGCGCTTTTAGCGATCAAAATTTTCCCGCCGCCTAAAAGGCGTTCTTCATCATAAAAAACAGCGAACTGCCCCGGGCTCGGCGCGCGCTGTGGCTCATCAAACTCAATAATGTAAGGGTTCGGCGCGGGGGAGCCACCCTTGCCCCCAGACCCGAGAACCAGTCCCGACGGTTCTCCCCGCGTGCTCGCGGGGCCCCTCGGAGCAGCGCCTCCGGCGCCCCAGGTGCCGCGAGCTCTGCGAACGGCCTCCGCTACTGGGTTCAAGGG
>JACQJO010000013.1 GCA_016205025.1 Elusimicrobiota bacterium | reverse complement strand
GGGGTCAGGGGTCAGATAAAGAAATAAAAGAAAATATTTTTTCGCTCACCCCTCACCCCTCACCCCTCACCCCTTCTTTAAAGAAAAAGGTGATCGTCCTTGGTTCTGGGCCCAATCGCATTGGGCAAGGAATTGAATTTGATTATGTTTGCGTTCACGCGGTGGAGGCGATTCGGGAAGAGGGGATGGAAGCGATCATGATTAATTCCAACCCAGAAACCGTTTCCACCGATTACGACACCGCGGACCGCCTCTACTTCGAACCTGTTTGTTTGGAAGAGGTCGCGAACGTCGCCAGGCGCGAGTCGGATAACCTTTTGGGCCTGATTCTTGGTTTCGGCGGACAGACACCGTTGAATATGGCCCACGAATTGGTTCGCGCTATGGGCAAGAAGGCAATCTTGGGGACTGCGGTGGAGGATATCGATATTTCGGAGGATCGCAAGAAATTCGGGCAGTTTCTGACCAAACTGCGCGTGGCGCATCCCAACTGGATCATGATCCGCGATCTTGGCGAAGCCCGGCGATCGCTCGGCGACCGAAGGCGATCGATCCGGTTTCCTGTCCTGGTGCGGCCTTCTTATATTTTAGGAGGCCGCGGCGTGCGCGTCTTTTACGACGCCGCTTCGTTGCAGGAGTATCTTGAGTCTCTCCATTGGCCTAAAGACAAGAAGGGTATGGAGATTTACGTCGATGAATTTTTGGAGGACGCCCTTGAGCTGGATGTTGACGTGGTGGGAGACGGCCGGAATTTTGCCATCTGTGGCGTCATGGAGCATATCGAGGAAGCGGGCATTCATTCGGGAGATTCCTCCTGCGTCTGGCCGGCGGCGACACTGCGTGCCGGGCAGATGCAGGAAGTGGAAAAAACTTCTTTGGCGATCGCCCGCGGCCTAAAGATTAAAGGGTTGCTTAACATTCAGTACGCCATCTGCCGCGATTCCCTTTTTGTTTTGGAAGCCAACCCCCGCGCCAGCCGCACCATTCCTTTTATCAGTAAGGCCAGGGGGATACCTTGGGCCAAGATAGCGGCTAAGGCGTGCCTCGGCCGGCCATTGGCCGAACTGTTGGCGCCCTACCGGGAGCGCCTGGAAGCGCCGGCCGAAATTTGCGCGGTCAAAACCCCGGTTTTTTCTTGGGACCGTTTCACCGGAGCGGATTTAATTTTGGGCCCGGAGATGCGCTCGACGGGTGAAATCATGACCATTGGACGGACGTTTGTGGAGGCGTTTTCGAAAGCTCACAAAGTTTATTCAGGAGAACCAGCGCAACCTTCAAAAGGCGTTCTCTTTTCCCTGAAAAATGAAGACAAGCCGAAATTTCTTTCCCTGGCCAAGCGTTTTAGCGAACTTGGTTTTAAAATTGTGGCCACTAAAAACACCGCCGGCTATTTTCGAGATCATGGCGGCCTTGAGGTTCAGGAGGTCTTTAAGCTGGGTGAGGGGCGTCCCCACGTGGTGGACGTGATTGTCAATGCGGAGGTTTGCTTGGCGGTCAATACCCCTTCCCACCAGGCCAAGGCGCGAAGCGATGGCTACGAGATTCGAAGCCAGGCGCTTTGGCATCAGATACCGATCATTTCGACACCCAGGGCCTTGGAAGCCATGCTGCAGGTCGCCGGCCGCCCAACCGCCGGCATTGAAATCTATCCGCTTCAAGACATAGTCGGGCCGGTAAAAAATTCGCGGGGGGCCGGAGCTAAAACCCCAGCGGCCAACGGTAAAAAGGATTTTTCGGCCAAGGTTCCGGAAAAAAAAGTTAGTTAATACGCTAGAACTAGAGGTAAATAATCATGCTTAAAGAAATTTGGAGAAAGTTAACCGGAGGCGATCCCAATCAGGCGTCTCGCGATGAAAATCGAAAACCGGCGCAAGAGGAAAATTTGGCCGGGGAACTGGAAAAAATTAAGGGCGACCGCAAACAGCTGTTAAAGCTTATGCGAAATCCAAAAATTCGCCAGCAGGTGGCCGGGATTTATCAACGCATGGAGGCCGATGGCGTTGATCTTAAAAATGAGGCCTCGATTCAGGCTTGGATCACGGCCCACAAAGATGAACTCGAGAAGGACCAGGCCCCTGCGGCCGCTACGGCTAAGGTAGAACAGGTGGTGCGCCAAAGCCCCAAGATCGGCCGCAATGATCCTTGCGTTTGCGGTTCAGGAAAGAAATACAAGAAGTGTTGCGCGGGAAAGTAATCAGTGATCGGTAATCAGTAAGAGATCCCAATAGGATCAAAAACTTTTATGAAAAGGCTGGCCGCTGGAAGGGTTTAAGCGGTCGTGGATCCACATTTTAATAACCGCTTGCCTGGAGATATTTAGTTTTAAGGCCTCTTGATCAAGAAGCTTAACCATCCAGGCAGGAAAGTCCACATTGACCCTTTTGACAACCGTGGCTTTCTCGAAATCCATATATTTGAAGATATCCTCCCCGCGTTCAAATTTGGCATCAAAATCCTCGGAGGAGATAGCGTTAATCTTCTTTTTGGACATATTTTTCATAGACACGCTCCCATCGCTTATCCGCCCTATGGCAGCTGATTAACCTTATGCCATCCTCCCGTTGGGTAAAAATAGCCACGAAAAGCTTTCTGCCGATCTTGCCCAAAATGGCATAACGGTTTTCTCCCAACACATTCCTGGCCGGGATTACCACGTGCGTTGCTTGCCATAATTCTTGAGCTTTTGTTAAATCAATGCCGTGCCGCTCTTGATTCGCCAGACTTTTCTTGGGGTCATGCTCAAAGTTCGGCACCAAGATTAGTATAACAGTTATATCATAAAAATCAAGATGAGTTCCCAAAGACTTAATCCCAAAGACATCCCAAAGACTTTAGTCCCAATTTAAACTTCCCCAAAGGTTTGATGTCATCCCCGCTAAGTTAACTCAAATTTCCCTCTACAGGGTATTTCTGGTCAAAAGCCAGGGACACAGCGAAAACCCCTTATTTTAAGACGTTTTTATACGTTCAGAAAGAATTAAGTTAGCAGGGATGAAGGTTTGATGTTTGGGGAGATGCCTTGACATATAATAGGGGTAAGATTGAATCGTTGTTGGGGGGATTAGCATGAAGAATAACCCATTGATTTTAGGATTAAAGATACCGGTAATTTTTGTTTTAGGGATCATTGCCCATCTTTTTTTCTGCAATTCTCTTCAATCGTATGAATTCAAAGAATCATTTGGCAGGAGCAATTTTATTTTCGATCATCAGGTGGTGGAGGGCATTCCTGACCGGCCCATTCCCAAGGGTTTCGGCACGGCGATTGACCGTATTTATTGGGTTAGGACCGGTATCGTATCGCCTCCAGTCCCTCAAACCTCAAAGGATTTCGTTAACTATTTTAATGGTCAAAATTTGGTTGCTAAAGAGCGTTGGGAAAGAGTTGATCGGGTTAGAATAGAAAATAAACAATTATATTTGGGATCCGAAAGGCTGACCGGTTTTGTTGCGGGCTATTTGGGAGGAGCCGTCCTCGGCAGTGTGGCAGGGACGACGGTTGCCGCCCTGGTCGTTAAGAAAGTTTCCCTAAAATGGAGTGTGGCTTTGGCCATATTTCCCGCAATTGTTATTACCATGGGGGGCGCTCTTTTCGGCGCGTATTATTTTGAAAATAAAGCAAAAACCAAATTGGGCGGCAGAGATTATTATTACGAGCCCAATCGTGAAGTTCGCGAAATACCAGTTCCCATCCAAGTAAGAAATTAGAAAAAGACTAATACCAAATGGCGCCTGGCGCCATCGGAGCGAAAGTTTCTTCCTAGGCGATTACCGATCACTTTCCCCAAGTTTGTGCTCTATGCGGCAGGCGATCGGCATCCGGCGGCCGAACCCAAAGGCTTTTTGGGAAATTTTGAGCCCCGGAGGCGCCTGGCGGCGCTTGAATTCATTGTGATCCACGGTTGTTAGAATTTTTGCGGCTGTGTCTGCCGGAAGCTTGCGTTTGATTTCTTCAAAGTTTTTACCTTCCACAATGTAAGCCTCAAGGATTTGGTCTAAAAGATCATAAGGCGGCAGGGTGTCTTGATCCGTTTGGTTGGGTTTGAGTTCCGCCGAAGGCGGTTTGGTAAAAGTCCGCTCGGGAATTACGGACTTGACGCTGTTGCGGTACGCGGCCATTTGATAAACGAGCCCCTTGGGACAATCCGAAATCGGAGCCAGTCCGCCCATGAGATCGCCGTAGAGCGTGCAGTAGCCCATGGCGATTTCTGACTTGTTGCCGGTGGCCAATGCCAGATGGCCTAATTTGTTGGAGATGGCCATCAGGATCGCGCCCCTTATTCTGGCCTGGATGTTTTCTTCCGCAATGTTGGGGGCCAGACCGGGGAAGATTTCTTGGAATACCTTGAGGTAAGCCTCAAAGACCGGTTCAATGGAAACTGTTTTGCGCTCAATGCCCAGATTTTTGGCCAGGAGTTCGGCGTCTTCCTTGCTGTGACCGGAGGAGTAGCGGCTGGGCAGTAAAACGCCCAGCACGTGACTGGGTCCCAAGGCGTCCGCTGCCAGGCAGGCGACCAGAGAGGAATCAATGCCGCCGGATAGACCCAGAACTACGTTTTCAAATCCGCACTTTTGCACATAATCGCGCAGGCCCATAACTAGGGCATCGTAGGCTTCGTGTTCGAGTCTTAGGGTCTTAGAGTCTAAGAGTCTAAGAGTCGAGGGAAATGGAAAATCAAAGTGAAAAAATTCCTCTTTGAATTGAGCGCCTTGGGTTATCGCCTTTCCCTTGCTGTTGATAACCAGGCTGGCGCCGTCGAAGAGAAGCTCGTCATTGCCGCCGACGGTGTTGGCGTAAATAACGGCTGTTTTATAACCCTTGGCGATGGCCGAAAGCATCCTGGTCCGTTCGGCTGGCTTGCCCATCCAGTAAGGGGAAGCTGAAATATTCAGGGTCAAGTCGGGCTTGATTTTTTTTAATTCTTCCAGCGGATCATGAGAAAAATTTCTTTTTTCCCAGTAGTTTTTGTCGTTCCAAATGTCTTCGCAGATGGTTAAGGCGAGCCTTAAACCCTTGAAGCGATAGCTGGTGATTTTGTTTCCCGGCTCAAAATAGCGGCCTTCGTCAAAGACATCGTAGTAGGGCAGGAGGACTTTGCGGTGGGTCGCCAGGGTTTTGCCTTGATAAAGAAGGCTGGCGGCATTATAGAGAGGCTTACCCGGCCCCTTGCGGGATTGGGCCCAACCCACATAAAGAGCCGCCTTGCGGCAAGCGCCGGCCAGTTTTTTTAAGGCCTCCTCCTGGGCCGAGATGAGGGAGCTATTTAAGAGGATGTCTTTGGGAGGGTACCCTAAAAGCGCCATCTCCGGAGCCAGGATAAGCTCGGCGTCCTGCGCCTCGGCTTCTCGGACCGCCTTTTCAATTTTTGAGGCGTTTTGGGCGACATCCCCGACCCTCGGATTGATTTGAGCTATGGCAATACGCATCTAAGGAATATATCAAAGAGCTTTGATTGGGTGAGCCGTGGAAGTGATAAAATAAAGACATCGGGGAGGGGAACATCTCGTTTGGAGGAAGGATCAATGAAAAAAGCTCTCCTATTATCGAGCCTTACGGTTCTCCTGGTTTTTAATTCTGCCGGCGCTTCCGAAATCGAATCACCGGCGGACGTGGCGTGCCGTCCCTTTAAGCAACAAGCTTTACAAGAGGTAGCGTTTCTTAAAACCATCCCAGGCTTGCAGTCCGAGGCCCTGGTTCAAGAGGCGTTGGCTCCTTTTCTGGATCATTTTTGCTTACAGCGGATCGCTCTGTTTTATTTTAAAAACCAGGGAGAACTGTGCAACCTTGTTACCGGCGAGATCAGAGAAGATTTACTGGGCGCAACGCTTTCGCTGGCCAATCCGGATGGATCATTTGTTGGCAATGGCTTAATTCGGCAGCATATCCAGGAGTTAGCTTCGCGTTATTGGCGGGAACTTTATAATAAACCCAAACCCGAACAGGATCCAACCACGCGCCATTTTGTTTTAACCATGGCCAGGCCCAATGAGTGGCGCATCGGCTGGAGGCTGGATTCGGGTGATGCCGCGGATTCCGGCGATGAAACTGTTTTGCGCATCAATCAGGGCGATACTGTTGCCGTTGAGCTTAAGCGCAACCTTTATTTTCCTCACGAGATCGCTCGTTTTCGGTTGGCCGGATACGGATTTAATCTCGACGTGCCGCTGGCTCCGGGCAACCCCTACTCTTTTGTAGCGGAACAAGCCGGGATGTTTAGTTTTTTTGACCCCCGCAGTCCTCACCGCAGTATCGGCTGGCTGATCGTTGAGCCGCGCTATTAATTAGTGCAGTGACGAACCGCCTTTTTTGTTTCTTCGCGCTCTCTGTTTCGGTCTATAGCGCGACCTCCCCTTTAACAGCGGCCCAATCTCAAAACTTAAAGCTGGTATCGGCGCATTGGCTTTACCTGAAACCCGGAAGATATGAATTCCGGTCCGATTTCCCCCTTTATTTAAATGCAGGCGAACTGCGTTCGGATCGATTTTGGCAGTACGCTCTTCCTGGCGACAAGGAGTATATTGCCAAGAAGGGTGGTTTGTCATCGCGCAGCGTTAGGATTGTCGGAGCGTTGGGGAAAGAGATTTTTGAGCTGTTCCTTGTGGACGAGCCTCCTTTTGGGCCGTATATAATAGGCGCTCTTTTTGGTCCGCCTGCCGGAAGAGATATCATTATCTCAAGATATCCCGATTGGGTTGAGGGGATGGCGGCTGGTTTTACCTCGCCACCCAGCGTGGAGGGAGGCCCAGTGCTGACAACCCGTTTTGTTTGGAGAAGGGTTCCTGAAAATAAAGGACTGACAGAGTTAAAAGGGTTGCGGGGAACTGTGTTTCCCATTGAAGCGCAGTTGACGCCTCGAGGGTCGGGCTACCGCCTGAAGAAAGACGCCACGGAGATTGATATTGATTTTTATAATTCCGGCGGATGGATTTATATTCATGGCGCGATGGATATGGAATCTTTTTCCGCCGAAGAAATGATTTTTTTGGCCGCCGGGAGCCTTCTTTTGGCCAGACTGGATTTCCCTCAACCGGGCTTTGCTGATCAAAGTTTTGGTATAAATGACCGGTGCCACGACTGCCTGCCGCGAAATCCATAGGCAGCTCCAAGTTAGAGCTTGTCTTAGGCGACATTACCAAAGAAACGACTGATGCCATTGCCAATGCCGCCAACTCTTCTTTAGCCGGCGGCGGCGGGGTTGACGGCGCGATCCACCGGGCGGGCGGCCCAACCATCATGGAGGAGCTTCGCGGCCGCTATCATGGGTGTCCCACCGGCCAGGCGGTGATCAGCGGCGCGGGAAAACTAAAAGCCAAATACGTTATCCACGCGGTGGGTCCCCGATACGCGGGCCGCCAGCAGGACGCCGGGCTTCTGACTGCGGCTTACCAGAACAGTTTGGAGTTAGCCGTCAAGCATAAGGCTAAAACCATCGCTTTTCCATCCATCAGCACCGGTGTTTATGGCTATCCGCTTGAGGAAGCGGCCCTTATCGCGCTTCAAACCGTACGGGATTATTTCTTAAAACATCCCGAGATAGAGTTGGTTCGATTTGTCATTTTTGATGAGTTGACTTATGCGGCTTACCAAAAAGCTTTAGAAAAGATTTAATGGTCATGATGTCTGGGCCGCTTGCGCGCATTCTAGCCGGCGTTATCGAACTTTTCCTTTCCATTATCATTTCGGTTCTGGTTGTTTATGTCAGCTACAGAGTCTTCAATAAAGCCAACACCGATTTTGACCAGGAGGAAGAGCTTAAAAAGAATAACATGGCGGTGGGCTTGCTCTTGGCCGCAATCATGGTGTCATCCGGAACGATTATTCAAAAAGGGTTGTATCCGATCCTTTCTCTAATTCATATCTATTTTACGGCTCCGGCCAAACAGAGTTTATCCGAGTGGCAGCTTTTGGCGTTCTCGTTGGTGCATTTTATTCTGGTTTTCGCTTTGGCGGTTTTGACGATTTCTCTGGCCTTGCGGCTTTATGGAAAGCTAACCACTAAAATACAGGAAGGCAAGGAACTGGAAAAAGGAAACGTGGCCGTGGCAATCGTGCTTTCTGCGGTAGTGATCACAGTTTCGCTTTACGTGGGCGGAGCGATCGGCTCTTTATCCAAATCCCTGATCCCCCAGCCTTCGATCGGAAAAATTCATATTTTGGAGTAAGAACTGGCAAGTCTGGAAATTCGCTGTTTGGTCGCGGTAGCGGTTTGTTTGGGTTGCGGTTGGGGGCTTCATTTGAACGCGCCGAACAGCGATGATTGGGTTATTACCCAGGAAGATGAATCCGATTCCGCAACTGTAGAGGATTTTGCGCAGCCTCCTTATCGCAGAATCCGGCGAAAAGCCGGCAGTTATGAATTCACCTTCGGATTTTTAAGTTTCCGCCGCGATCCCTTGCAGGTGCGCTTCGAGCTCGATTCCAAAATCGTTGATCAATCCGACATGGAGTTTGGTTATACCGAGCAGGGTTTAAAGAATATCGACGTTTGGTATCAGAACGCCCGCCGTTCCTTAGCCCAAGAAGCCAAGGATGATTCCGGCGCCGTCAGGGTTACGGCAAAAACCCAACAGGAGCTAAACCGCAAAATAGCCGAAATTAAAGCTTCGAGGCAGAGCGCTCAAGCTGTTTTAGATAAGAAACTTCAAGAATTGGAGGATGAGTACGAGCGAAAGCGTCAGGAGTATTTTGAGTCCCGGGGATTCAAGCTTTTGCCCGAAAACAAAATCAGCGCCAGCATCCCCTGGTTGGTCGGCAAGAATTGGCGGCGGCTGATGCCGGTGGCGGTGGCTTTTGAACGGGTCCGGGCGGAGCATAACTACGATTCGCAGGACGTGGTGGGCGCCGCTTTGGCCATGGTGCAGACCGCTCTGGATTACCGTGTGCCGCCCCGCGAGGAGGCGAACCGCCGCCTGGGCGGGGTTTTGCCGCCTATGACGGCTCTGGCTCGCGGATGGGGCGATTGCGACACCAAAACCGCCGCCTTGGCCTCAATTCTCTTAAACTGGGACCAGGTTGACATTGTGGGCGTGGGCCTGCCGGGGCATTATTTGATGGCCATACAGGATATCCCTGATCGAGGGGAGGCCTATGTGGAATACCGGGGATTAAACTATGTCTTAATTGAGCCCGCGGGTCCGCGCTGGTCTGCCCCGGGCGAGGTTAGCGACGAGACGCTCGCCAAGCTTAATTTGGCCAGCGGCGTTTCCATAGAACCGTTCCTTAACTGATTTAGCGTTGGCGCGGGGGCCTGGGGCGGCGCGGCCATTGGCCGGGCCGCTCGGGTGGATAGACGGGTTCGGCGTAGAAATAAATTTCATACTCCGAGGTTCCATGGACAAAAAAACGGGCTTTTTTCCCGGCCTGCTTGTCCGTGCCTTCGCCTTGCTCTAGGCCCATAACCTGCGGGTACCAAGATGAGGTGTTCAGAATTTTTTGCGGACCAGACCAACCATCTGCGTTTTCCGGTGAACCAGCGAAAGAGATATACATTCCCTCGCTCAAAAAATTTTTGTTGTTGGTGCGGTTCAGTAACATCACGTAACGCTCAAGCTCCGTGTTCCAGTGGATGGACGGTCCCCAAAAGCTGTCCACGTTTTCTTCGAACCAAGATTGGGCGGCTGGAAAAATGGGCGTGTGCCGGCCATTGATCCCCGGTTCAATCCACAGTCTTTCGTGGTAACGAAACACGTTGCCCACCGGCTGGTCCCTATCGCTCCAGAGCATTCTGGCCGCCGCCACACCCTGTTCCGGCAGGTCTCCGTCATAGGAGGTGAAGTAAAGATAGAGATAGAATTTGTCTTGGTCTAAAGCCACGCTGAAATCCCCGGTTCCTCCCACAAAGTATTTATTGGCGCCGTCGCATCGAATCCGGTTGTCGTTGTTTTTGATGATAATCCCCAGGTCTATCCAGGAATATCCGCCGTCCGAAGATCGGGCCGCGCCGATTTGCGGCGCTGTTTTATCCAGACCTTCGCAAACAACGCTGGGTTCATAATGGTAAAAGCCGTAGAAGGTTCCGTCGTCATCGGCAATGACCGCTTCCAGCCAGCGTCGGCCGGAGAGTTCATTGTTAAAAGTAACGGCTTGCGGATTGCCGGTTGTTCCCAAGCTGTATCCTATGCTGCGGCGGGGATGGCCGGATGAGTTAAAGAGATAGAGCATGCCCTCAAACCAGACCGCCGGGCTATTGGAATCAGTTTCAGCGGGAAACCGGATAATCTTTTTGGCCTTAACCAGCTGGAAACGGGGAATCGTTTGTCCGGCCGAAAGCGGCTGATCAATGCAAATGAGCACGACGGTAACCAGTAGCAACAGTTGGCGTTTCATTGACGGGTGTTTACCAGATATTTCCCATTCTGTCATTGCGAGCCCCGGGCGAAGCAACCTCATAAGAAGTTCCATCCTTTGATGAGATTGCTTCGTCGCCGCTGCTCCTCGCAATGACGAACCCGAATTCTAGGTGCTTACAGTATAAAGGAGAGGGAGATTTAAATCGTGAGTCTAAAGACCCAAGTTTAATAGGGTCTTAAGTTTTGACATCTTAAGTTTTACGTCTCGTTTTGCCACAGGTCTTCGTAGCGGTCGCGCCGCCGGATCAAATTGGCTTTGGCGCCGTTGACTAAAACCTCGGCAGGACGCAACCGGCCATTGTAGGTCGTGGCCATGACGCTGGTGTAAGCGCCGCAGTCCAGGATAGCCATTAAATCTCCCACCTTAACCGGCGGCAGTGTAAATTCCCCTAAAATGTCCGCGTTTTCACACACGGGCCCCACAACCTGGAAGATGTCCGTTGGTTTAGACCAGTCGACGGGGATGGCGCGATGGCGCGCCTGGTAAAGGGCGGGTCTTAAATTTTCGGTCATGCCGGCGTCAATCACGCAGAAGGCGCGCCCCGCGTCTTTTTTGATGGACACCACCCGGCTCAAGATGACGCCGGCGTTGGCCACAAGGAAGCGTCCGGGTTCAAGAAGAATCGATGGGACCGGGCAACCAGCAGGCAGCGCGGCGCGCAGCTCCCGGAAGATTTCGCCGTAGCCTCGGCGCAAGGTCTCAAGTTCCAGGGGCTGCTGTTCCTCTCGATAGGGAATGCCGAATCCGCCGCCCAGGTTAATGATTTCCAGCTTAACCCCCAGCGCCATGAGTTGTTTGACGACGTTGGCGCTGAAACGCGCGACCTCCAAGAAAGTTTCGGCATCTAGGATTTGCGATCCAAAATGCGTGTGGATGCCGGCCAGTTCCACGTATTTTAAGGACGGCAGGCGGTTCATCGCGCCGGAGATTTCGGGCAGGGTCACGCCGAATTTGCTTCCCTTTTTGCCCACCGCCAAATAAGGATGCGTTGCGGAGTCATTTTCCGGTTTTATTCTTATTAGGGCCCGGCATTTTGTTTTTTGTTTTTTGCCGGCCGCCTCCAGAAGCTCCAATTGATCCAATGAATCAAAATTAAAAATTTTAATGCCCAACTTGAGCGCCCCGGCGACGTCGCCGATCGTTTTGCCGTTTCCGTTAAACAGAATTTTTTGAGGGGGAAATCCGGCTTTAAGCGCGATTTTAATTTCGCCCAGGGAAACCGCCTCCGCTCCGAGGCTTAAGTTTTTGACGATTTTTAAGATGCCGAGCCTGGGGTTGGCTTTGACGGCGTAATAGGGTTCGGCTCCCAAGGGTTCTATTAATTTCTTGAGCGTCTGGGCATTGCGTTCGATTTGGCGCCCACTGTAGGCATAAAGAGGAGTCCCGTGAGTTTCGGCCAGCTTCCGGGCGCTCGTCTTGTCGATTTGCAAGGCGCCTCTGACATAAGAAAAAAATTCCGGCAGTCTAGGTTTTTCCGAAGCGGCCGGATTCTGGTTTACGGAGCGCCCAATGCCGGTTGATTCCATTTTTTATAAGCAAGGCTGATCGCCAGCCCCGCGGCTAAGACCGCAAGGCAACCGATGATCTCCGGGGTTTTTGTTTGATAGGCCAAAGCCAAAACGGCGCCCATGCCTAAAACCCCGGTCAATGTTTTGGTTTTTTCAAGTTTAAGCACCGCGCCGCAGGTTACGAAATACTGCAAGCAGACGACGATATTGGCAAAGTCAACCAGTTTTTTAAAGTCGAGAACCAAGACTAAAACCAAGCAAATCACGCTGTGGATCATGATGGCCAGGTAGGGCGTTCCAAACCGTGGGTGCACGCGGCTGACGATTTGCGGGAATACCCCGCTTGTTCCTAAAGCATAAAGGTAGCGCGGCGCGCCCAGCGATGCTCCGGTGGTGTAGCCCAAAGTCGAGATGGCGGCGCCGGCGGCCAGGAGCGTGGCCAGCGCCGGAACAATGTGAGCCGCCGCTTCGGCCAGGGGCCGCGAGGAGCCGGCCAGATTGGGGTAAACGCATACCGCCACCGTTTGGATCACGGTATAAAGGACAATCGAACCCAGCAGCGACCAAACCGTGGCCCTGGGCGCATCTCGTTTTGGGAATTTCGCTTCGCCGGAAGGCACCGGCACATTTTCAAACCCCTGAAAAGCGAAGAAGGCCAGAAGCAGCATCGGTCCCATGGAGCCGTAGCCTTTGGGCGCAAAGGGAGTCAGGTTGCCGGGTTCCAGGAAAGCCAGGCCAATGAGAATAAAAAGAAAAAGGGGAATCAGTTTGGCAACAGTAAAAAAGTTGGCGGTCCAGGCGGCCGGCTTGACCCCCCGGTAATTAAGAATGCCCAGAGCGGTCACGACAGACAGCGCTGTTAGTTTCGACCCTGTCCAGGTTTCAAAAGAAGGAGAAAAGTAAGCCAGGTAAGAGCTGATCGCGTTGGCTACCGCGGCGATGCTGACCAAACTCGTGATCCAAGCGCTCCAGCCCACCGCGTAACCCACCCAGAGGCCAAACGCGTCGCGAGCATAAAGATAGGGGCCGCCATTGGTTTCATAGCGGGCGGCCATGTGAGCAAAACAGAGGGCGACCGGAATTAAAAGCAAACCGGTAACGGGAAAAACGGTGATCGAGGCCGGACCGAGAGCCCCGGCCAGAAGCCCGGGAAAAAGATAGATGCCGGAGCCGACAATGGAATTGACGCCCAGGCAGAAGACGTCAAAGAAATTCAGCTCGCGTTTGAGATTCATAGCGGGTCTATGATTATATTTAGTTTCTGTTTACTTGAAATTAGCGATTTTTTCGTTCTATAATTTGGTTCTTCAATAGGCTATTATTCCTCGCAAGCGAATATGATTGAGGTTAGGGAGCTTAGAAAAAATTACGGCGATCTGTGGGCTGTTGACGGAGTTGATTTCTCCATCGGCAAAGGCGAGATCGTGGGCTTTTTGGGTCCCAATGGCGCAGGCAAAACAACCACGCTGCGTATTTTAGCCGGGTATCTTCCTCAAAACTCCGGCACGGTCCGCGTCTTGGATCTTGATAATAAAACTGACGGTCTTAAAATTAGGCGCCAGGTGGGCTACCTTCCGGAAAACAATCCTCTTTACGAAACTATGGAGGTCAGCGAATATTTAAGTTTTTTGTGGGCCGCCCGCCGCTTGGGAAGCGCCCAAGTCCGTCAGAATCGCCTTAAAGAAGTGGCTGCTTCCTGCGGCCTGGAATCGGTTATCGGCAAAGATATCGGAGAGCTTTCGAAGGGGTACCGTCAGCGGGTGGGTTTGGCCGGCGCCATTCTTCATGATCCTTCGGTTTTGCTTTTAGATGAGCCGACCAGCGGTTTGGATCCCATCCAGGCGCGCGACGTGCGCGATTTAATTAAGAGCCTCAAGGCCAGAAAAACCATTTTATTATCCACGCATATTTTGCCCGAGGTTCACGCCATCTGCGACCGGGTGGTGATTATTCATAAAGGCAAACTGGTGGCGGATCAGCCGTTGAAAGATCTCGCGAATTCCGAAGAGTATGTTATCACCGTTGGTTTTGCCAAGAATTTGACCAATGGCGAGGATCGCTTAAAAGACATCGAAGGCGTTACGGCCCTGGAAGGGCCGTCCCGCCGCGGCCATGAATTTATTTATCGCATTCGGGCTCAAAAAGACGTGCGCCGCGAAGTCTTTGAGCTGGCCGCCTCCAAGCATCTTCCTTTGGTCGAACTCAAGATGGAGGAGAAATCACTGGAGGAAATTTTCCATGAACTTACGCGATGAAAAAAGGATGGTAGATGATAGATGATCACCACCCACCACCTTTCGGGGATTTGGGTCGTTGCCAAAAAAGACTTTTGGGAGATGATGAACTCCCCCATGGCCTACGTTTTATACGCGATTTTTTTACTGGTGACCGGGTACTTTTTTTCCCAACCGCTTTTCATGATCAACCAAGCCAACGTGGCTCCCTTCATGGAGCTGGTTCCTTTGATTTTGGTATTTCTGGTGCCGGCGGTCACCATGCGTTCGCTGGCGGAGGAGTTCAAGGCCGGAACGTTTGAGATTTTGGCCACCCTGCCGCTGAAAACCTATGAGGTGGTGGTGGGCAAATATTTGGCCAGCGTGGCGGTGGTGACGGGGGCGTTAGGCTTGACCGTTGTTTATCCGGTGACTCTCGAAATTTTGGGCGACCCCGACTGGGGCGCGGTGGCCGGCTCTTATATCGGAAACGTTTTTTTGGTGGCCGCGCTTTGCGCCATCGGTGTTTTCGCTTCGGGCTTGACCCGAAACCAGGTGGTGGCCTATTTGATCGCCTGGGTGACCGGTTTTGGGTTTTTTCTGGCGGGCAAGGTGATCATGTTCTTCCCGTACCCCCTATCGGACGTCATCAATTTTATGGGGTTTGACTGCCATCTGCAGAACATCTCGAGAGGCGTTTTAGACAGCCGCGATCTCGTCTATTTTTTAAGCCTGGCCTCTTTTTTTCTGGTTTTACCGCTGATGCGTATTGAAAAGAAGTTAAGAGGAGCGAGCATTCAGGGAAATCGTTAATGACTAATTTCAAAATTTTGCTATCCAACTTAAAATTCAAAATTCAAAATTCAAAATTCACTAACATTGCCCATTTTATTGCCGCATTGACTAATAGCGCGTGGGGCGCCGTTTTGGGTTTGGTTGTTTTCCTGGCGGCGCTTAATATGGCCGCACAGCTTTTTTACATCAGGTTGGATTTTTCGGAGGGTCAAATTTATTCGCCTTCCAAGGCGTCGCGGAGGATTTTGCAGTCCCTTGAGGACCCGGTCATTGTTAAGTGCTATTTCTCACGCGATTTGCCGCAGCCCTACGCGACCTACAGGGATTACCTCAAAGACCTTTTAAGGGCTTACGAAAATTTCGGCGGCAAGAATTTCGAATACCGTTTCGTGACCGTTTCCGACGACGCCAAATTTAAAAGCGAGGCGCTTTCGATGGGCATCGCGCCGGTTCGTTTAACTTATATCGCCAAAGACAAGTATGAAATTAAAGACGGTTTCATGGGCGCCGTTTTGCTTTATCGCGATAAAAAAGAGGCCATCGCGGTTATTCGCGACGTCAACGGCCTTGAATACGATTTGACCAGCCGTATCAAGAAGCTTGTTTCCAAAGAGCCCCGCGTTGTGGGCCTGTTAAGAGGCAAGGGAACCGAAGGAATGGGTCCTGAACTCGCCGAAGCGGTCAGGGAAAATTACGAAATTCGCGATGTTGACTTGGGAGCCCCGGCGGCTCCGGTTAAGATGCTTTTGGTTTTGGGGCCCCGTGAGCGATTTTCGGAGGGTGAATTGGCCCGCTTGGAGCAGATGGCCTTGGCGGGCGTTCCCATCGGATTTTTTTTGGACAGCAAAAACGTCAACATGGAAGGAGGCGCCTTTTTCGCTTCACCCGCGGAAACGGGACTGGATCGCTTGCTGGGCCATTGGGGCTTGGGCTTAAAAAAAGGCTTTATTATGGACCTGCAGAATCAGAATATCTCCATTCAGCAGCAGGCGGGTCCTTACGTCATTAACAACATTGTCAGTTATCCGCCCCTGCCTATCATCACCAAATTATCTCGCGAAAACCCCATGACTCGAGAAATGGATCAGCTGACGCTTCCCTTTGTGAGCCCTATTTCAACCGATGGCGTCAAAAACGCCCGCCTTGAAATTTTGGCTGAAACCACGCGGCTGTCCTGGATGAAAGCCAATTTGGTCAGCTTGTCGCCCTACGCCGATTTTAGCCCGGCGCCGGATGATCCCCGCGGGCCGTTTGCGGTGGCGGTATTCTTGGAAGGAAAATTTCCCGCCCTCTACTCTTCGCCGCCTTCCGAGATCGCCAAGAGCACGCCCGCGGCCGCGGGTTCCTGGCTCAAGGAATCGAAGGCAACGACGCGGGTGCTGCTGGTGGGGACCTCCAAGCTGGTTGATCAAAACATCGCGGCCGGTCTTTCCAACGACGTCTTTTTTCTTAACGCGGTGGATGCTTTAAGCCAAGACCCGGATTTGGTGGCGGTGCGCTCCAAGGGGGCCAAACTGCGGCCGTTTACACTCGCCCTGGGCGACGCGGCGCGCCAGATCGTTAAGCTGGGCTGCGTTACCTTGATGCCGATTTTGGTTGTTTTTGGGGCGTTCGCTCGATTCAACAAGCGCCGGCAATGGAAGCAAAGGATAAGCCATGCGTTCCAAAACGGTTAAGATTTTATGGATTTCGGCCGGCGCTATTTTTATTTTTTCCCTCATCGCGCGGCTGGGCCGCGGTGTCTTTGAGAGCAAACGCCTTCCTGTTTTTATTCAAGACGCCAGACACCTTGAGCGCGACTTGGCTGAAATTAGGGTCGCGCGCTTTCCCTTCGGGGAATCCGTTTTGGCCAAACAGGGAGATTCGTGGCGCTTGATTTCACCGTCGGATTATCCCGCGGACCAAACATCGGTCAAAGAGATGATGGATGCCTTAAAATCCGCGAGCCTTGAGGAAAAAATTTCGCAAAACGCGGATCGCTTGGCGGACTTCGAGTTAGATGCCGCCAGGGCCATCGCCTTGAGTCTCAAAAACAAGAAGGGCGAACTGATCTTAAACGGCCGCATCGGCAAGCAGGTTTTAGGATCCTGGGACCGCTCTTATTTTAGTTTTGCCGGCTCCAGCGCCGTCTATATCGCCAAAGGACTTCCTCGTTATCAGTTCGACAAGCGGCCGGATGAGTTAAGAAGCCGCCTTGTGTTCGCGGCTCCCGGGGAAAGCTTAACCGCCTTGACTTTGGAAGTTGCGCCGAGAAAACCCATTCGACTCGTCAAAACCGGGGATTCCTGGAAGATAGCGGCCAAAACGGTTAAAGAAGACAAGGCCAATGAAATTTTTGGAATTTTTAGTTTTCTTGAGGCCAATGAATTTGCCGATGCCGTAGAGATGGCGCAGGGGCTAAAAAAGTTGGGCCTGGAAGGAAAACCTGGCGCTTTAAAAGCCAAGCTGGAACTCGCTGGCGGCAAAAAATACGAGCTTTGGATAGGAAATAAAAAAGATACTGTCTATTACGCCAAGCTGGCTGACAGTCCGACCATTTGGAAACTGGCCGAATGGAAGGTTGCGCCCTTGTTAACCAAAGAAACCGATCTGTTAGTTTCCGCCCCGCCATTGGCTCCCTCCAAGAAAGCCAAGAAGATCAACAGAAAGCCTTAAAACCTGGCCGTTTTTTTATCTGACACCCCGCAGAAATCTTAAAGCGACCCTCGCGACACGCCCCGGTTGTTCGGCAAAAGGACGGAATGCAGCTTTAATGCTGGCGTCAAGGCTCTGCGCCATATCGAAACCGCTGCCGTCGCCAACATAAGCCGCGATAGAAAATCTAATTCTTTGAGCGGGCTGCTGAAGAGAATTTTCCAATTGTATCCAATAATCGTACACCCCTTTCCTTTTCCATAGATCCTGGCTGAATTCGGTTAAGATAACGCGGTTCGGCCGAACTGAAAAATTAAAAGAGGAGGTTAGCCTCCCCTCTCGAATTTTCAGATGCCCGATTTCAGGGTTTTTTTCGTCCAGCTTGAGGCTTAATTGGGCGATTTGCTCATTGCCCATCAAAATAGGGATAAGATCGCGGTTGTTTTGAAATATTCCGGCTAAAGCTCTATTGAGCCGAGGTAATTCTTTGGCATCGCCAGGTTCGGCCTTGGCCAGAGGCATATAAATCCTGCCGGTTTGAGCATCGGTTAGGCGATTCGCAAGATACGCCGCCGCCTGTTGCGGAGTTCTGATGGTCCATGCGGTGCCCAATGGGCTGCCGCAGGGCAGGCTCCCTCGCGACCGGCTTTCTCCAAACCCTTCGGTGTTATCGCTGACAAATTCTATCGGTTTAGCCTCTAAAAAGGCTCGGACGTAATCTTGAATCGTCCAAAAAGGCGGCGTGGGCTCTGCGCTAAGCGCAGAGGCGCCAAGGATTACGGTAACGAACAGAACATTTATCTTCAGCTTATTTTTCATTTAGACTCCTTTGAGATGGCGAAATTCGCTACTGTTCAGTTTAGATGTCGCTTTTGATTTTGTCGTGGGCCTTTTAGGCCCAAAAGTCCCAGAGGCGGGTCCTATATCCAATTTAGGCCGAAAGTTGCGATGGTTGCTATGGATAATCTGCGGTTGTGACTACTCTTTGCCAAACAACCTCTGCAGCCAGCCGCTGATCCCGCTTTTGTGGAGCGGGCAGTATCCTTGGGGTTCGGTGCCGGCAACGAAAACTTCCTGCCTTCTGTCTTTGCATCCGCTGACGGCTTTAAGTCCGGTGGCGGCGTCAATGGTGATTTTAACGACCCCCTCGGGCTTGGAGAACTTTGTTTTGGGCTTGCCGGCGAGAGCTTTGCTCATGAATTCGGCCCAAAGGGGAGCGGCGTCCTTGGCACCCGAAAGCCCGGTGATTTTATTTTGATCGTCACCGGTCCACAGGCCGCACAAAAGCTGTGGCGTGTATCCGATGAACCAGGCGTCCCTTCCTTCATCAGTGGTGCCGGTTTTGCCGGCCGCGGGCCGGTCCCAGCCGCCTTGAGCGAGGATTTTGGCCGTTCCCTGCCCAATGACGTCTTCCAGGATGGAGGTCATTAAATAAGCTAGGGGCGGCGCTAAAACAGGGTTTCTTTCAAAATTAATGAATTCAAGAATTTGTCCTTGCGCGTCGTAAACCGCGGTAATGAGATAAGGTTTGACGCGAAAACCGCCGTTGGCAAAGGGGGCATAGGCCGCGGTGATTTCGACCAGCGTCAGTTCGGACGTGCCCAGGGCCAGCGAAAGGTCATGGGTTAAGGGGCTTCTGACGCCGAGGCGCCTGGCCATGGCCTCGATTTTTCGGATTCCGATTTTTTGAGCCAGCTCAACCGTCGCGGCATTAAGAGAAAGAGTGAGCGCCTGTCTTAAATTAACCGGGCCGAGATAGCGGCCGTCGTAGTTCTTCGGTTCCCAAAGAGTTTTTTGGCGGCCCGGGTATTTTCGCCGTTCGTCGTTGATGACGGTCGCCGGTGTCAGACCCTCTTCGAAGGCCGCGGCGTATACAAATGGCTTAAAAGCGCTTCCCGGCTGCCTCAACGCTTGAGTGGCGCGGTTAAATTGGCTTTGCCGGTAGTTTTTACCCCCGACCAGAGCCAGAACGCTTCCGGTGTGATGATCCAGAACCGCCAGAGCGGTCTGATGCCGGGATAAAGACGCCGTTTGCTGGGCCAAAGCCTGCAGAGATTGATCCATGGTGACATGAATCGTCAGGCCGTGGCCAAAAAGCTCTTGCTCGTCGTATTTCTCCAGCAGCTGCCTGATCGTTTCGGCCACAAAATAGGCGGATTCGTTTTGGGTTTCCGTTGTCATTGAGTAAGGTTTGATCACGATCGCTTTGGCCGCCGCCTCGCGCAGCGAGTCCGTATCAATTAGGTCCTCTTTGTGCATGGCCTCAAGGATTTGGTTGCGCCGGGTCTTGGCCGCTTGGGGCCGGCGGATCGGATCATACCGGTAGGGCGAACGGATCAAGCCCGCCAGCACAGCGCATTCCTCAATCGTTAAATTATTCAGATTTTTACTGAAGTAGTATTGGGCGGCGGCTTTAATTCCAGCCACGCTTACAGAGCCGTCTTGGCCGAGGTAAATGTGATTTAGGTAAAGAGTGAGAATTTCTTCTTTGGTGTACCGAAGTTCAAGGTAAAAAGCCAGGATGATCTCCGCCGCCTTGCGCCTGAATGTTCTTTTGGGCGACAGCAGGAGATTTTTGGCCAACTGCTGCGTAATGGTGCTGGCGCCCTGGAGCTTGCCGGGCCGCTTGACGTTGTTCCAAATAGCCCGAAGGATCGCCATCGGATCAACTCCCCAATGTTTGAAAAACCTTTTGTCTTCAGCCGCCAAAACAGCCAGCTTGAGGTTTTCCGGAATTTCCCGCCACGCCATGGGTTCGCGCCTGATTTTATGGGGTCCCGACAATTCGGCCGCCAGTTCTCCTTCTAAAGCCGTTTGTTGCAAGGCGTCTCCATTTTCGGCGTTGATGGTCCAGGAGTTGTCCTTGTGATGGCGCAGGTGTGCTAACAGCGGGGTTTGTTTGATGTAGGGAAGCTCGAATCCATTTAAATAAACGGATAGGACGGGATTCTGCCAGCGAAATTCTCCTTTAGACATAGGATCGCCCTCGGCCCAGCGGTAACCCAATCGTTCCAAGCGCCAAAGGAGCTGATCCGCGGTCAGCCGGGTTTGGCTGTTGATGATAGTAGGAGCGCTGTAGATTTTGGTCGAAAATGAAACGCCCAAGCCTCCGGCCACGAGGCGGGACAGGCGGTGGTTGGCGTAGATAATAAGAATGAGCGAGCTTGCGGCCAATAGGCTGCCCAAGATTAAGAAGGTGGTGGCGAAACCTTTTTTGCGGCGTGATTTCTGGCGAGCCATGGTTTTTCTTAAAAAGCAGCGTTAAGCAGATACCCGATCAGCAAGGCTTGGGGAAGGGCCAGGGCCACCATCGCCAGGGCGACCTTCTTTCCGGCATTGGCCGCGACTAAAGAAATTTCGGTGATGTCCGTGATGACGCCGGCTTCAAGAAAAATAAAAGCGCTGCCCAGGGCCCCGGTTTGTTTGTAGATTTCAAACGCGATCGGTGAGCTTCCTTCGGAGCAGACCTCAACGATCGTGGCGGCCGCCAGGGATGCCACGGGTCCCCAGGCGCCCTTGCCCAGATATTGATGCAGAAGGTGTCCCAATGAAGTTCCGATGACCGCCGAAAGCAGAATCCCCAGGGCCACCCAGGGAAGAGTCATGCCGAGCAGCCCCGCGGCCGCTTCCTTCAAATTTTTTAGAAAAGCGGCGGGGTTCTTATTTTGGGAAAAGTTTTCCAGCAAAAGTTTTTTGGCGGGTTTATCGGCGTAAGGGATATGGTTGGGATTTTTCGCTATCCATCCTTTTTTATAAAGCCCGACCATCGCCGTTCCGGTTATGAGCGACACGATAAAAGCGAGGCCGACGACCAGGAGTCCTTTGGTGCCAAAGAGCCGGACCAAAAGAATCGTGGTGGGCAGGCTGGCCCAGGGGGAGGCCATGAGAAAGGAGAGAAAGGCCGCCGGCGAAGCCCCCTTTTTGTAAAGCTCGACCGACAGAGCCAGGCATCCATGCGAGCAGGAGCTGGCCAGAAATCCCAGAGCGCTTCCTTTGAAAACGTCGCCGACGCCGCCTCGGCCAATAAAAGAGGAGATGATTTCTTTGGGAACCAACACATCAATGACGGAGGCGATCGCGATGCCGAGACTAAAAGCAGGTCCGACTAAAAAAAGATATTCAATCAGGGATTCCCTGATGGGGACAAGTCCGGCAAAGCGTTGTCCAGTCAAGATCAGGCCAACGATGGAGCTAAAAACGAAGATATGCAGAAGCCTTGCCAAACTGAATGTTTTGATTTTAACCGGTTCGGTTTGGGGAAGATTGTTTTTGGTTTCGTATTCTCTTAAGCAGCGGATGGAGCAAAAAACTTCATTATGAGCGGCCCAGCGGCCTTCCATACCGCAGATTGGATCGCGTTTTGCCATTGTTGGTATCATACCTCAATGGGGTTATCACAAGAAAAATGCGTTTCCATTACTGATCCTTCAGAGAATAGCTCGTGCTTCGGCCGCCGGCGCTGTCTTTGACCAGGATGCCGCGCTCGATCAGATCGATGATGTCCCGTTGAGCCGTGTCTTGAGAGCACTTGGCCAGCGTTGCCCATTTGGTCGAAGTTAGTTTGCCTTCAAAGCCGTCGAGCAGCTTGTTTAGCATCAGACGCTGCCGCTCGTTAATCGGCACGGCGGTATGCGTTTTCCAAAACCGGTCCTTCCTAAAGACCGCCGCTAGCGCGCTCTCCGTTTCGGCAATGGCTCGATCAAGACAGGCCAGGAACCACCCCATCCAGTCCGTCACGTCGAGCGTGCCTTTCTGCGTCTGTTCCAGGACGTCGTAGTACTTTTTATGCTCCTTGCGAATTTGAGCCGACATGCTGTAAAAACGCTGCGAACTATTCTCGGATCGAGCCAACGCCCAATCGGCGATAGCGCGGGCGATTCGGCCGTTGCCGTCATCGAAGGGATGGATCGTCACGAACCATAAGTGCGCCTGGGCGGCTCTGTGGATCGGGTCGATATCTCCGGTTCGGTTCACCCAATCAAGAAAGGTGGTCATCTCGGAGTCGAGGCGCTCGGCTGGAGGAGCCTCATAGTGCACTCGCTCGCGGCCCATCGCGCCGGAAACGACTTGCATCGGTCCTTGGGCGTCGTCGCGCCAAGAGCCGACTCTGATCTTGTTGCCGACAACATTCGGAAAGAGCGCGGTATGCCAGCCGAACAAGCGCTTAACCGTCAGTGGCTTGGCGTAATTTTGCGTTGCCTCCAGCATCATCTCCACCAGGCCATCGACTTGGCGATCCGTCGGTACCAAGCCAGCTATGTCCATGCCTAGCCGCCGCGCGATTGAAGACCGCACTTGTTCGGGGTTGAGAATTTCGCCTTCGATTTCGCTGGACTTCAAGACATCGAGCGTGAGCGCCTGTAGCATAGCCTCGTCTCGTTGGGGAAAGCCGAGGCTCTCCATTCGGCCAATCAAGCGGCCCTGCCGGAGGCGCACCGCGGCCAGCGGCTCGGCAAGAGTCTCTTGTTTCCAATGCAATCCTGGCCAGTCGGGCAGTTGGTGGATGTAGCGGTTCATTCTACGCACCACATGCGGATATTATAAGGCGTATTCCCCGCATTTTCAAGATTTAATATCCGCATATTATGCGTAGATTATAATTCCAATTGCGGGTCGGGGCCGGATATCCCTCGCCTTCCAGGCGAAGCCTTCTAGGTTAACGACTCCTTGGTAAAATGAGGGGTGGCCCCAGGGACGCATAGGAAGACAACCCATGCGGTCTTTGACAATAAGTTC
>JACQJO010000086.1 GCA_016205025.1 Elusimicrobiota bacterium | reverse complement strand
CATCAACGAAGAAACGCGGCTGCCATTAACCTTGGCCAGCGGTCTGGCCTGGCATGGCTTTGCCGGAGTTGCTTTAGCTGCTGATTTTAAATACCGGGTCTATGACCAAAAGACGAACTGGGCTTTGGGAACGGAATACGGCGTGGCCTCTGTTTTGACTGTAAGAGGTGGTTATGCTCTGGCTGATAGCAGAAGCAGAAATTCCTTGGCTGGTTTAGGGGGAGGATTTGGACTTAGATTTTCTACTTACAAGCTGGATTATGCGATTACTCCTTTTGGGGAACTGGGCAATACGCACAGATTGAGCCTCACGACGAGATTTTGATTTATAACCGCTATTTGATCCATTCATCGAGAGTTTCCTTCCTATAATTAATGGCGCTGAAGCAGTTTTCTTCTGCCTGGGCTATTTCTTGACGAATGGTTGGCAACTTTACGTAGGCCGCGCTAGTTGTGGCTGTCTTGTGAGGTTAATTCGCGACAGCGGCCAAGGATGGCTCGCGCGTAGAGGCGGACGGCCAAATAAAGCATCGGCGGCAACGGGCCTCGTAGGCTTCGGCCGCGCCCACCACGACGCGCCGGCCGCTTTCGTCGGCCAAACGTTGAGAATAGTAGGCGTCATCACCGCAAACGCTGCAGATTGCGGCGTTCTTAGTCACCTGCTCGGCCCTGGCCATCAACTGCGCCATGACCTCAAAGGGCTGGCCCCGGTAATCCCGATCCAAACCGGCCACAATAACGCGGACCTCTCTTTTGGCCAAAAACTCACAAACATCCACTAACTGCGGATCGAAGAATTGCGCCTCGTCAACACCCACCACCTGGGTGTCGCTGGGAATGAGATCTAAGATTTCTTGAGACGACCGAACCGGCATGCTGCCCAACTCAAAACCATCGTGGCTGACCAAAAATTGATCTTTATACCTGGCATCCAAATGCGATTTAAATACCTGAACTTTCTTTTTAGCGATCGCGCACAATCGCAGCCGCCGGATCAGTTCATGGGTTTTTCCGGAAAACATGCTTCCGGTAATGATCTCAATGGATCCTTTTTGCATGATTAACATTTTACCCAAATTCGTAGGGTAAAAAAGGAGCGGCTCTGGCCGGAGCCTAACGATTCAACGGTCCGATAATAGAATCCGGGTAAGTTTCGATGACGAACCGGCTGTTCTCCGGCGAGTGCAGCATCACCCAGCCGCTCATCTGCTCGACAACCTTGGAATCGGCTCTGCTTAAAACCAAGACGTGGTCTTTCTTTTGGGGATGAGCGGACATTCGGGTAACCCGCAGGTCCGGATTGCTTTTAATGCAAGGTCCGTACACGTCGATAAAATCCTGGGTTGTGGCGATAGGCCGATACAGCGCGATCATGATGCAGCGATCGATTGTTTCCTGAACATAGGCGGCTTTATTGGAAACGGGCTGGCCGGATTCTTTAACTTTAACCATTTCAATGCCCGGCGCTTTGGGGCGGCCAGTTTTCTCCAACTGTCTTAAAGCCAAGCTTTGCGCGCGTTGATCAAGCGTGTCCTTGGCGATCTGCAGTAAGCCGTCAAAAAAAGTCAGCTCTTGCCACGCGCTGCCCCAATCCGAGGCCGCGCTGATCCTGGGCAACGAAAGCGCCAAAGCAACCGTTAAAATAATTTTTATTTTCATGTTTCCTCCCTTAGTTTTATCCTTCAAATTCATCATGGAACACCTCTACTATAAGGAATGGGCGCTGGATCGGCAATGTTGAAGATCAGTACGAAAAGTTGATACAGATCAATGATTGAAACCAATGATTGCGAGGCTCTAAGAGAACGCTTCGGTCAAAGGTTCAAGGCGGGCGGCGTCTAAAACTACGACCGCCCTTTTTTGTTTTTTTATCAGCTGGCGCTCTTCGAAGTCTTTGAGCAAACGGACCGTTGTTTCCGTGGTTAAACCCGCCATCTCGGCCAATTCTTTGCGCTTAAGTTCTATGGGATAACTCGGCTGACGGGCTCGGCCGTGGCCGTCATTGTTAAAAACTTGAAGCAAAATGCCGGCCAGTCTGGCGCGGGCCGGTTTATAGGCGATATCGCGGGCGCGGTCTTCTCCGCGCCGCACATCAAGGCTTAAAGCTCTCAAAATGGCCAAGGTGGCGTCCGGATTATCCCTTAAAAATCGCATGAACTTTTCTTCGTCAATCAAGGAAACCACCGTCTCTCCCATGGATTCGGCATTGGCGGCGTAAGGACCCCCGATCAGCAGAGAAACGTGGCCCAGAAGGTCGCCTGGTTTTTCGATCCGGGTTAAAAGCTGCTCTCCGGTGCGCGAGGTCTTGCACACCTTGACGTGGCCGCGGCAGACGACATAGAGCCCCTGCGGCTTGGTGCCTTCATAAAAAATTTTCTCGCCGGATTGAAAACGCCGGGCAATTCTCAACTCCCTCCATTCCTTTTTGGACTTGCCCTGGCTTAAAAATTCGTAGAGGCAGTTCTTTCGATAAGGACACCAGTCGCATTTCGGAGCTTCTCTTTTGGAAAACCCCATTATTTCTCCCCCGTAGCGCGCACCGATGATCTTATCTCTTTGCGAAGGTTATTGAAAAGCGGGTTAGGTAAGATAAAATAATGTTCTGAACTCCCCAAGTGATCATGCCAACAGCTTTGGATAAAGAGGAAATCTTGCCTAAAAACAACCCCTGGCAGCAGGCGCTCGGCCAACTTCAGGGGGTCGCCCAAAAAATCAACCTGGAACCTTGGATCTATGACCGCCTGGCTCACTGCAAGCGAAGCGTTACCGTATCCATGCCGGTCAGAATGGATGACGGCTCAATACAAACTTTTGAAGGCTACCGGGTGCAACACAATCTCGACCGCGGCCCGGCCAAAGGCGGTCTGCGATTCCATCACGAAGTGACTTTAGACGAGGTTAAAGCGCTCGCCTTCTGGATGACGATCAAATGCGCCGTCGTTAACATACCCTACGGCGGCGCCAAGGGAGGAATTGTCTGTGATCCTAAAAAACTATCCCGCGGCGAGATGGAGCGTTTAACCCGAAAATTCGCCAGCGAAATCAGCTTTCTGATCGGCCCCGATAAAGACATCCCTGCGCCGGACGTCAATACAGACCCTCAAATAATGGCCTGGATCATGGACACTTACTCCATGAATATCGGCTACACGGTGCCCGGAGTGGTGACCGGAAAGCCCATTAATATCGGCGGCTCGGAAGGCCGCCGGGAAGCCACCGGGCGCGGGGTCGCCGTTGCGACGTTTGAGGCTCTTAAAACATTGGGCCGGGATATCAAGGGCTCCCGAGTCGTTATCCAGGGTTTTGGCAACGTCGGGTCCAACGCGGCCAGAACGTTCATACAGATGGGCGCCGAGGTGATCGCGGTCAGCGATTGGAAGGGCGGCCTTTACGACAAAAACGGTTTGGATATTGATGATTTAAGACTCTATAAAAAAGACGGCCGCTCCATCGCGGATTATCCGCGAGCCGAACATCTATCCAACGCCCAACTTCTGGAATGCCCTTGCGACGTTTTGGTTCCTTGCGCCCTGCAGGGGCAAATTACCAAAGACAACGCTCAATCAATCAAAGCCGAGGTCATCGTCGAGGGAGCCAACGGCCCCACGACTCCGGAAGCTGACCGCCTTCTGCGTGAACGGGGAGTTTTGGTGGTGCCGGATATTTTAGCCAACGCCGGCGGCGTGACGGTTTCTTATTTTGAATGGGTTCAAGACCTCCAAGCTTTCTTCTGGAACGCCGACGACGTCAATCGCAAGCTGACCGACATCATGACGCGCGCCTTCGCCGAAGTTTACGCCATCAGCCGCCGAGAGCAGGTTGACCTGCGGCTGGCCGCCTATATCCTGGCCATTGAACGCATCTCCAAGGCTCTCCTGGTTAGGGGCATCTACCCCTGATGGCTAAACCCCGCGTCGTCGTAACGCAAAAAATATTTCCGGAAATCGAACGGCTCCTAAACCAACATTTCGAAACTAAATTTTCCAACAATACGCTGGCCATGCCGAAACCCAAGCTGATCCGGGCGGCCGGACAGGCCGACGGATTACTCTCTTTTCTGACCGATCAAATCGACGGCGCCGTGCTGGAGAAACTCCCCAAGATTAAAATCGTGGCCAACTTCGCGGTGGGTTACAACAACATTGACGTTGACAACGCCACGCGCCGCAACATCGCGGTCACCAATACGCCGGGGGTTTTAACCCAAGCCACCGCGGATTTAACCTGGGCTCTGATCCTGGCCACGGTGCGCAACATCGCGGCCGGCGACCGCTATGTGCGCCAAGGGAAATTTAAAGGCTGGCAGCCGGATCTTCTGTTGGGGCTTGATCTTCCGGGCAAAACACTCGGCATTGTGGGTTTGGGCCGCATCGGAGCCGAGGTGGCCAAAAAGGCCAAAGCCTTCGGTCTTAACGTCATCTATTGCGACCAATACCCTAACCAAAAAATAGCCGATGAAGCCGGCGCGCGCTTGGTGACGCTTGAGGAACTCTTGAAAGAGTCCGACATCGTTTCCCTTCATGCCCCTTTGACCAAAGAAACGCGCCACCTGATGGATACCCGCCGGTTCGGCCTCATGAAACCCACCGCCTATCTGATCAATACCGCGCGCGGCCCGCTGGTGGACGAAAAAGCTTTGGTAACGGCGCTTAAAAAACGGCGGCTGGCGGGCGCGGGGTTGGACGTCTATGAAAACGAACCCCGCTTGGCCAACGGCCTGGCCAAACTGCCCAACGCCGTGCTTGTGCCTCATCTGGGCAGTGCCGCTTACGAAACAAGGCTCAAGATGGCCCGGATGGCGGCCGACAATTTAATCGCTTTTTTCAGCGGCCAACCCCCTCCCAACTGCGTTAATCCGCAGGTCTTGCGAACCAACCCCTCCGCAACCGCCTTCCAAAAAACCTAAATTAGTTTCATGCCTGCGGCTTTTTTGGCCTCTATAGCTTTTTTAACCTCTGTCGCCTTCTCTGAAGATCGTTGTTTCAAGGGCGCCGTCCATGTTCATTCCGGGCGCTCTTTCGACAGCAAGGGCACGTTCGAGGAAATCGAAACAGCCGCCCAAAAAGCCGGGCTTGATTTCGTTGTCCTGACGGATCACCAGCCCTCAAGAAAAGACCAGTCCGTTAAAAAAATGGCTCTACTTCCTAAAACTAAAACTCTCTGGATCGACGGCGCCGAAGTAGCGCCGGACAAAAAGCATGATTTCTTGGTTTTAGGCGGCGGCGCAACGAATATTCAATGGGAGCAAGGCAGAGAAATGGAGGGGATCAAGCAGGCCAAAGAAAAGGGCGCCGTTATTTTCTTGGGACATCTGGCGCGGGCGCGGCCGTTTGACCACCTGGAACTGGCGGATGGAGTTGAAATTTTTAATCCGCATAAAAGCGCCGCCGGATTTTTGGCGCAGATTCCGCGTTTCACGCATATTTTGATCAGCCACCGCAAAAATCTCGACGTTCTGTGGCTTAGCCTGCTTGATCCGCCCAGGAAAGAAATCACCGTTTGGCACCGCTTAGCGCGGGAAAAAAATCTTGGAATCTTGGCGGGCAACGACGCGCACCAAAATATCAGAATCTTCGGCTCGTTGCTTGACCCTTATGAACAAAATTTCCGGTTCGTCAACACCTACGTCTGGGCCGCGAAGCTTACCGAGGAATCAATTCTAAACGCTCTTAAAACAGGCGCAAGCTACGTCGGATTTCCCATCATCGAAGAGGCCGCTGGGTTTCGGTTCAAAAGCTCCGGCGGGCGCCTCGTGGCCGATCTTCCGGCCGGAACTACGGGTGAAATCCGGCTATTTAAAGACAACCGGCTGGTGACGGTTCGAGACAACGCGAGCTCTGTCAGCTACGAAACCCGGGAGCCCGGTCTTTATCGCGTCGAGGTTTGGCGCCGGGTGCGCCGCAAAAACCGGCCATGGATCTATTCCAATCTTCTGCGCGTACCATAAACGCAAATACTCTTTAACGGACAAGAAAAACAGGCGGGGTCGCTTTTAAGGCAATGCCTTTTAGCCAGCTCCACCAAAAGCGCGTGAAACTCCTGGTAAAGATGCGGTTCGCCGGGCAGTAACCGCTCAAAAAATAACCGAATTTCATCGTAAGTTTTCTTCTTAAAAGGCCAGCCCAAACGCCCGCCGATGCGCCGGGTGTAGGCGTCAACCACAAAAACAGGCTTGGTTAAAGCATAAAGCAAAATCGAGTCCGCGGTTTCGGGACCGACTCCCCATAGGGCTAAAAACTTGGATCGCAAGCTTTCGGTTGAATTTTTTTTAAGGTTCAGCATGTTGCCGTCCGCCTCTTGCTCCACAAACCGGGCCAAAACCTTGAGTTTTTTGGCTTTTTGAGTAAAGTAGCCGCTGGAACGAATAAAAGTGCTGAGTGCTGAGTAACGAGTGCTGAGTATTTTACAAGGATCAATCAAATTTCTTCTATTGAGTTCATTTAAAGCTTTTTCGACATTGGTCCAGGCGGTGTTTTGCGTTAAGATCGCGCCTACTGCAATCTCAAAGGCCTGCCGAGGAGTTAATTCGATTTTTTCTCCAGGGTGATACTGCGGTTTTTTTCCTGTTATGCGCCCCCTCATAATCGGCCACCAGCCCTGCGGGCCAAAGGTCTCAAAAAGAGCTTGGTAAACGCGAAAAGGTTCGGGTTTAAATTTCGACTGCGAAGCTTGTTTCGCGGTGGGCTTTTTGACGGATAAGGTAATTTTTTTCCCCCTGCTTGATCATCCGGATTTCTTTAGCGCTGGCGGCACGCACAATTTTGGCGGGTGAACCCAGAACAACGCTTTTGGCCGGAATTCTCATGCCGTCTAAAATCAGCGCGCGGGCTCCGATCAAAGTCCAACTGCCAATGGCTGCGGATAAAACCGTAGCCCCCATGCCGACCAGAACATGGTCCGCTATTTTAGAACCATGGATAATGACGCCGTGACCCACCACGACTCCTTTGCCCAAGATCGTGGGCACGCCTTCATCGCAATGGATAACGGTTCCGTCCTGAATATTGGTTCTCTCGCCGATAATGATTTTGTCGGTGTCGCCGCGCAAAACACAACAGGGCCAAACGGACGCATAGGCCTTAATTTCAACATCCCCGATCACCTCGGCCGCGGGATGAACAAACGCCTTGGGATGAATCTTGGGAATCTTCCCTTTAAAACTGCGGATCATGGAATTAATCGAACCGCTAGGCGCCAGCCGACATAAATAGCGGCTCTTCTTCGGCGGCCTTTGCCGCCTTCGTCACGTTTGCCGCCTTCGTCACGTTCTTAAATGTTGACCACTTATGCCTAATGTGGGGTTTGAATTCTTTAAAACGGTCTCCCAGGCCGCGAACAAACTCGATCGTTCTAGAGTCGGATGGGTATCCGGATCCAAAATCCCCGAAAATCGCGTGCAATTTTTTAATTTCGCGATCTCGGGTCACTTTGGCAATGACGGAGGCGGCCATGCAGGTATAGTATTTGGCGTCTGCCTTATTTTCCAAAATTAAATGCGGCTCATGAACGCCTTTTTTCCAATCCAAAATAAACCGCATCTGGCACATTAAATTATGAAGACCGGGCGGGCCCACCGGCGCGTCCCAAATCAAAATTTTGGGCGAGAACTTTAGGTAAAGCTCTTTAACGCCGTCCATCTCCAGCCGGTTGATGTTTTTTTGATCAATAACCGCCGGCGAATAAACAATGCTGTGGTGGGCCAGGTGCCGGATCTGTTCGTAAACTCTCTCCCGCTCCTCGGGATGCAGCTTCTTGGAATCATCAACACCGACGCTTTTAAGGTATTCAACTTCCTCGCGGTTGTTGGCAAAAAGACCCGACAAGATCATCGGACCGATCAAGGGTCCGCGGCCCGCCTCGTCAATCCCTAGTGTTGATTTTCCCGGCTGCATACAACTCCCGAACGAATCTTCTTCTACCATTTTTAAGCAATAATCTTGTCATGAGGCTGGCGATAACGGGGGCCACGGGACTCTTGGGCAGCGCGCTCCTGGATGCTTTAGCCCGCGATAAACCGGACTGGGAAATTTTTGCGTTGACCCGCAAAAGACCCGTTACCTTAAATTTCGGCGTCTGGAACCAGCTTGACATAACGAATCTTGAGCAGGTTAGAACCGTAATCACCAAGATCAATCCGGACGCGGTCATTCACCTGGCCGCCTTCGCGCGGCCGGATCAGTGCCAGGAGAAACCGGAAGAAACGTTTCGGGTCAATTTTCTGGGCGCCAGAAACATCGCCCTGGCCTGCGACCGGTTCGACACCGAGCTTCTGCATCTATCCACCGACCAGGTCTTCTACGGCAACGATCCGGACCGGACCCATGACGAACGGGAAGTTCCGGTGGCCGGCAACGTCTACGGTGATGCCAAGATTCTGGCCGAACAACACATCCAGGCGCACCTGCGGCGCTACTGGATCGTTCGAACCGGAAAAATTTTCGGAGGGCCCAACGACACGGTCAGTTTCCCCAACACCGCGCTCAACGCTTTCCGAAACGCCCAAAAATTGACCGTGGCGACCGACTGGGCCGCTCACATGACGCACGGCTCTTTTTTGTCCGAGGCTTTAATCAAACTGATGGAGAAAAAAACTTACGGCATCTATCACATCGCCAGTCCCGGGGTGCCCTCTTATTTCGAGATAGCGCAGGCGCTGGCTGACAAGATGGCGGCGCCGCGCAGCCTCATTGTGCCCGGCGCCCTAAAGGACCTCAAATTCGCGGCCAAAAGAGCCCGGGTGGAGCTGTCTTTAAAACTGTGGGGCTATGATTTCGGTCAAGGCCTGCCCGACTGGAAAAAAGGCCTTGATCTTTTTGCTTCGGAAAGAAACCGCTCTTTTGTTCACTAGAAAATCTCCTTTTAAGATAAAATAATTCCGGTTTTTCAACTTTGAGTCAGCTTGGGGGTACGCATGTTTTACAGGACAACCTTTTTTCTCTTCAGTTTCTTCATTTCACAACAGGCCAACGCCGGCTTCTCGCCTGAACAAAACCTGAATTATCTCAAAGCAACCCTGGAGGGTTCCGCCGCCGCAGGGGCGGGCTCGCCAAAAATCGCCGCGCCTTACGCCGCGCGGCAGGAAAAGGATGCGCTTGGCCGGACAGTCAGTCCAAGGACAAAAGCTCTTTATGATCAGACGCTGGCCTCTCTTGGCGGACGCCAGCTTGCGCCGCTTGAAAAAGATTTTATCCTCACCATTTTAAATTCCCCGGAACTTGATTACGGGCCGTTTAAAAATCGTGTTGGCCTGATTCGTTACTTTCATGGAGCGGGGGTGCGCATCAAAGAACAAAATTCAGGGCTAACCGAAACCGATCTTTGGCGGCTGATTAACGCGGTGCGCGCGGCCGCCCAAGCCTACCGGATTCCCCCGGCCATTGTTATGTGTTTAACTTTCCGGGAATCTTCTTTTGATCCCGAGGCATCGGCCTGGACCACTTCCGCCAAGGGAATAGGCCAGTTAACCAATCCCGCTGTTGAAGAAACGATTAAGCTTTATCATCGGCACCCTGACCTGAAAGCCAGCACGCTTCTCTACGCCCAACTCTTGGGAGCTAAAATGCCCGACCAGCTCGAGCCCGCGCCGGAGGTGGATAGACTCAATAAAGAAATTCGCGCGTTAAAAACAAGAAAAGCCGCGGCGGCGATCATTAAGCAAAAAGAAGAAGAAAAACGCCGCGTGATCGCATCTTACAAGGATCAACCAGGCCATATCTTCAATTTGGAAACGAATTTCGGCCTGGCTTCGGCTTACCTGGCCTATTTAAGATACCACCGGTTAAAAGAAGTGTCTGGAGAAACGCGGGGATGGCTGACCGCGATCGCGGCTTACAACCAGGGGCTGGGAATAGCCAATGAACTAGTCCGTGATGTTTTCGGCGCCCAAAATTATAATAGCCAGTCTGTCGAGGCTATATTCACGCCGCAACATGCGGGGTACCTAAGCATACCAAAGGCGCGACAAGAAGAGATGCTGGGCGAGGTTTTAAGCGTTTACCGCTGTTCAGCGCCCTAATCCAGCCGGAAGCTTTGGAAGTCTCGAAGAGAAATAACCTCAAAAATAATTTTCTTGGCGGATACGCGCCTGCCTAAGCCTTCCAGGGCCCGCTGGTAATGCTCCCCCTGCGCACGATGAGCTTGGGCGGAAACGGTCTCGGTTTTCCAGTCAGCAATCACCAGGGTGCCGGGGGCTTCTTCATAGATCAGGTCAACGCGGCCGACAACAAGGGAGCCTTCCTTAAGATAAGCAACGGGATACTCCCGCGCGATCAATTTTTTGCAGGCAAGATCGGTCCATAAGGCCGACTTAAAAAAATTCTTCAAAACCGTTTCGGCTTGGGTTTTAAGTCCGGCCGGGGCGCCCCCTTCTTGACGATTGATTTTTTCTAACTCCCCGTTAAGAATGCGCTCGTAATCAGAATGGTTTACAGCCGGCTTCCAGGCGACGCGCTCTAAAACGCCGTGAAGAGCCGTCCCGAGCAAACGGGTGTCCCCATCATCTCTTTTCTTGCGTGGTTCAACCGGGTCCTCTTGCCATGATCCTTCGTCTTCGCGTGAAGCATAGACCAAGGCCGGGGGCGTCGAAACAACTTCCGTCTTATGCTGGGCATGGACGGCAACCGCGTTCGCCTCTGAAACGCCGGCGGACACGGGCCACGCCGCCGTCACAGCGCCCTTAGGCTCTCCGGGCCCGCCCAAGCATAAAGCGCAACGGAAAATCTCCCCGCGGGGCTTGGCTTTGGACAATGAATTGGCCACGTCGCGGGAATAAGTCCCAGGCCGCCGGGGCAGGGCCGCGCCCTGCGGCTCCATCACCACCAAACATTCTTGGGCGCGGGTTAACGCCACGTAAAGAACGCGCTGTTCCTCGGCGGACTGCCCGCCGCCGCCAGATTCCTTGAGTTCTCTGGCCAACGCCTCGTCACTGCCTAAAAATTTCTTGGTTCCTGCTTTAAAAACAACCGCCGCTTTTGCGGTCATGGGATCCCAAAGAAGCTTCTTGTGGGATTTTCTGGAATCCCAGTCCATAACCCCGGCCAAAATGACGCAGGGAAACTGCAACCCCTTGACCTTATGAATGGTGGCGATTTTAACGCAGTCGCCGTCCCATGGCGCCTGCGGCGGCTCCTCTTGGTCATCATCGCGCCCGGTGGCCTCAATCTTTTCTCTTAAACCTTGCAGGTAAGAAGCGGCGTCACCCGTTGTTTTCCAGGCCAAGGATTCGGCCCAATCCAGGGCCTGGCGCTCCTCTAGATTCAGGGCCAGAGCGCGGGATTCCAAATTTAAGGCCTGTTTCAAAGCGGTGATGATCGCGCCCGGACTGGCGGTTTCAAAATGAGATTCGCGCAGAGAGCCGACGGCGTTAAAAACAGCCTCGGCGTTGCCGTCGCAACAAAGCTTGAAATAAGCGCGAGCCTCGGCGCTTTCGGGATTTAAAAACAACTGGCCGGCCCAAAACAAATCGCGCACGGTTTGAGACATTTTCAAAGCCTCGTTGGCCGAAACGCCCAAAACCGCCGGGATTCCCTGGCGCGTAAGTTCCTCGAGATAAACCCACCCATGCTTCATCTTGCGCAGTAAAACCGCAAAATTTTTCCAGGGCCAGCCGTGCCGGGCGGCCAGCGTCTTGATCGTTTCGGCCGCGTGGCGCGCCTCCTGGCGCCGGCGCTCATCGGCAGCCAAGGACGGTTCGCCGGCCTGGCCGTAAGCGTGCCATAAAATTTTATCCACGCTGAACTCCCGGGACTGCGTCGAGCCCATGGGTTCGTAGCCTTGGAGAATTCCGGCAAAGGCGTTGTTGATGAAATTTAAAATCCCCGGACCGCTCCTTTTGTTGCCGATCAGGCTCCATTCTTTAAAATCCTTTTTGGCCTGGCCCTCAAAAATAAGCTCCGGGCAGGCGCCGCGAAATCCATAAATGGATTGGAAGGGATCGCCCACCATGAAAAGCCGTCCGCCCTGTGGCGCGTCGTAAGCTGAAAGACGCCGGATAATTCGCAGCTGCAAGGGATCAGTGTCCTGCAGCTCGTCTAAAAGAACGTAGTTGTTGCGGGCCCTGATCTCCTGGAGCAAAGAAGGCTGAGCGGTTGCTAAAAACGCGTCCAACCAATAAAGGATAAGGTCATAGTCAAGGTAGCCCTGCTCGCGGCTGGCATCAATCGCTTCAAAAACCAGCGTTGAAAACGCGGCCCAAGAGCCGGCCAAATTTTTGGCGAACGCCGAAGAACGGTCAAAAGAAAAATCGCTCCCGCCGGTAAGCGTCATGCCGCGCTTGACCGCGTCGAGCATATCCTTGACCAGTTCATTTAACTGCCGGTAGGAAACGCCGCTTAAATTCTGCGACGCCAAGAATACCTCCTCGGCCGAAAATTCCTCCAATAGCTGTTCCAAACCCCGCCCCGAGTGGTCAAAATGAGTCAGAAGCCCGCCCATGGCCTCCAGGGGATAGCGGTCCAAAATTCTTTTGGCAAATCCGTGAATGGTGCCGATCTGGGCTCCCTCATGGGTCAGTTGATTAAACAGCTCCGGGGAACGTTGTTTTAATTTGGGCCAAAACTCCGCCTTCCGGGACCACTCTTTTTGCGCGGCGAGGGCCTGGCGGAACTCGGCCCACGGAAAATCGGTCTTAAGCTCCAGATATTCCTCGGATGGAGCGGTTAAAATCATGTTCAGGAAATACAAAATCCGGCCTTTGAGCTCCTGCGCCGCCTTTTCGGTAAAAGTGATGGCCGCCACCTGACGGTTGCCGCGCAGCATCAAGGCCAGCAGGCACTTGGCCGAAAGCAACCGCGTTTTGCCGGAACCGGCGCAGGCCCTGACCAAAATGTTGTTCGAAAAATCAGCCAAAATTTGAGCCAGCGCGTCTTGGCGGCCGCCAGTCATGACCGGGCTGGTCATGGCTCCTTCTCCTCATCCGCGTTGTCCGAAAAATCAAACGCTTCGACCAACGGTTGCGTGATCTCGTTGTGAGCGGCGCGCTGGATGGGCGCGTCCTTTAAACACAGCATGCGGTAAGAACACCAGGAACATTTCCCGCCTTGTTTTTCATGCGGCCAAAAAGGAAATCGAGCCTCGCCCCCGGAGTCGGCGAAGGCCTGCCGTAATAGCTTCATCCATTGCCCGAGCTGGGCTTGCCAAAGCGTCCAGTTGTCTTTGGCGTTCCATTGATAAATGACCGGGTATTCTTTGTCGGTCACCTCCCAATAAGGACTCACCAAATAGACGGCCGATCCGCTGGTTCCCTGTTGGGCGTAAATAAGGTAGTAGAGAATCTGCAGTCCATATCGAGGCCCCTCGGCCGCGGCCGGGTCCAGAATCTTTTGAAGCATTTTGTCGGCCGTGGTGCGGCCCCCTGTCACGTTCCAGGAGGAGTGCTTCTTCATCTTCATCTCGATCAACGCCTGGCCTTCTAAAGACAAATCCGCGCGGCAAACGCCCCGGTAAAAATCGTCATCTTGAAGGTAAGGGTTTAGCGCAGGGGAGTCACCCTTGAACCCAGTAGCGGAGAGGGGCCCCGCGAGCACGCGGGGAGAACCGTCGGGACTGGTTCTCGGGTCTGGGGGCAAGGGTGACTCCCCTGCGCTAAACCCCTTCCCTTGAAGCGTGAACTTGAGCTCCTTTTCAGCCGCGACCGCACCGGAAGGAGGCTTGATTTCCTTGGTCCAGCGGCGGCTTAAATCTTCCAGAACAACCTCGATGCGGTTCATTTTATAGCGCTCCGCCGCCGAGAGATCTTCCGTCTTGACCGATGGAAACTCCCGGATCAATTCCTTGTTCCAATAATCCTTCCATGGCTTGGCGTGGCCGTCTTGAAGGGCGGCCGCCACCGTCTGCGAAAAAGCTTTCCCGAGAAAAACAGCCGGATAAAATTCAGCCTTGGGTTCGCCGGGCAAGCCGTCCAAGTCCTGCAAATACTCAAAATAAAAAGCCTGCGGGCAGCTCAAAAACTTTGAAAGCATCGTCGGGCTGATTCCCGGCTTTTTCTTAAGCCAAGCCCGCCACTCGCTATCCGAGCAACGCGCCGCAACCGGACGGCCCGCGCCGCGGCCATTGGCGAAACCGGCCAGGCCGGCTTCAACGACCCCAAGCGCCGGAGCCGCGGCCGGGCCTAGAAGTTCAGTTAAAAAAAGAATCCGGTCGCGCCAAGCTCCGCTTTTCATCTGACGCGCTCCGGTGGACCAAGAAGAAAGGTAAGGAGAGGGCAAGGCCGGTTTTCCCTCAAAATTAATCTGCGGGTAGGTCACGGCCAGCCGTTCGTTCGAGGACGCGGTTAAAATCTCAAACAACAAAGCGTCCTCCACCGCCGCGCGCCGGGCTTCCTTGAAGCGAACAGCCTTGGTTAAAACTTTTTTGGCCGTTCCCGGCCGCGGCAATGAAAATCCCAGATGATTTAACCGTTCGCGGATCTCGTCGCTCAAAAAGGGTTCTTCCTGCGGCTCCCGGGGGTAAAAACCGTCTTGAACCCCGCAAAGAATAACCCGGTCCCAGGCGCCGCCGCGCGCCTGGTTGGCCGAAAGAAGCCAAGCCCCGCTTGATTCAGCGGGTTCGTGAACCGAGGCTATTTTAAATGCGGCCATCGCCTCCTTAATTAATTCCACCGCAAACTGGGGATGCGACAGCGCCGGAGATGGCAGGCTCATGAAAAAATCTTCGAAACGCTTCCAAGCCTCTTTGATCTCGTTAGCCGAAGCCGGCCGAACGACCCGGCCGATCCAGGACCAGAGAGCGCGGGGCGTGGCTTGACGATTAAGGGTAACTCCCTGCCACAAAAGATCGAACCACTTAAGGGTCTGGGTCGCCAGCTCCGGCCGCAACCGCGCCGGGCATTCCGGAAGATTTCCAACAAGGTTTGCGATAACGCCTTCGATCTTTTGCTCTTTAATCAACCTGGCCCTGGCCGCCCAAGAAAGAGAGAACAGGCGCGTCGTGGTCTGCGCCAGGAGAGGGGCCAGCGGCGCGGGAACATCCGCGCCGGGACGACCGATTAATTCAAGGGCGCGGCCGGCGCCCGGCTTCTGCCAAAAATCCAAAGCGGCTATCACCGCGGCCGCGGCCGGACGGCTGGCCAAAGCGCTCAAGGAATCTTCCGGCGTCACAAAGGGAATGTTGTTTTCAATAAGCGTTTTTTGCAAAAGATTCAGGTAGGGCCCCCGGTCTTTAGAAATCACCGCGGCGCGTCGTAAATCAAAGCCTTCATTCTGCCAGCTCTTTAAAAGTTTAGCCGCCAACCAAGTCTCCTCCTGCGGCGTCGGGCAGCAGGCAACGAACGCTTGAGCGCTCGCCGCAACCGCGCCGACGGGCTCCTCTTTTTTTAAACCCCAGCCGGTCATCTCGTCGGCCAGTGATTGCGTAAACTCATGCCGGGGCAGATAAACAGTCAAATCCGCGGCCGCGGCCAGAGCCCGGACAAAAAGCTTTTGAACACCCACAAAGTCGCTGAACCCCCAGACAAGAAAGTGCGTGAGTGAGGAAGAATTTTCAAAATTTAAACAGGCTTTGAGCATCATTTCGGGGCTGTCAATCCACTGATTTTCCTCAATGGCTTTAAGATACCGGCGGTACAGAGAAAAAATCGCGCGCGCCCGGGCCGCCGGCCGCTCGGGCAGGCTCTCGTAAGGCTCCGCGCTCGAAAGCCAGTCGGCTTCCTCGGACGTCACCGCGCCATCGCGCAGTTCGCGAATAACCGCATAGACGGCTCTCGCCGTGGGGTAGGGATCGTTTTTGGGATACACAAAGGCCGGGTCTTGGCGGATCAGCTCCCAAAGAAGAGCTAGGTAGCGCTTATCCTCCGTCACCTCGGGCGCCGGATCACCGCGCCGTTGGAAACTCTGCAAGGCCAACTGGTGAAGCGTGACGACGTTTAAGCCCGCCAAATCATTATCCAGACGGCCGGCCAGCTGGCTTAAAATCCAGTAGCGGGAAATCTGCGAAGGAACCGCGATGGTCAGAACTTCCGGCGCCTCGGCCGCGCGGCGGTGAGCGGTTATTTTTTCGGCTGCACGCCCGGCCAGCTCGGTCCAGTTACGGCCCAGAACGAGGGTAGACATAATTCATGTCCCGTCCGCGCACTTCGTTAAGGCCAAAGGATAGACCCTCCTTGGCGAAGGCGGCCTCCAACCGTTTTAAAAACTCGTGGACAACCAAAAAATGTTCTTCGTAACGGCGGGACTTCAAAATAACGGTCATTTCAAAGGATGTTCCCTTCATGGCCAAAAATCGCACCCGCGGCGCGAAATTTTTAGACACCTGGGGCTGGAGCTCCTCTAAAACGCTTTTGGCGGTGGCCAGCGTCAGTCGTTCCACGCGCGCCAAGCTGACGCCGTAACCCACGCTGACCGGAACAAAATTGATGACCTCGTCATCCGGCTGGGAATAATTGGTCACCACGGATTGAGCCAGCTTGGAATTGGGAATCACCACAACGTTACTGGCTAAATCCTGAATCTGCGTGGCTCTCCAGCCGATGTCAGTGACATAGCCTTCATGGGGCGTTGTTTCCAGCTTGACGTAATCGCCCACGCGAATCGTGCGCGAAACCATGAGGTAGAATCCGGCGAAAAGATTGGACAGGGTTTCCTGCAGGGCCAAGGCCACGGCCAAAGAGCCCACGCCCAGGGCGGTCAACAGCGGCGTGATCGCGATGCCCAAATTGGCCAGCACCACCAATAAGCCCAAGCCCAAGACTCCGAGCTGGATCAAACTGACGGTGAGGCTGGTGGCCGGAAGGGCCGAGGCATGGGTATAAAAACGCGCCGCGCTCGCGGCCACCGAGGCGGCCGCGCCCGTGAGGCTTAAAATCCAAAACGTGACCGCGATCCGGTTAAAAGCCTTGAGAAAATTGGGTGAAACGTCAATCAAACGCAGAGCCAAAAATGCGGCCAGCAAAACGAGCCAAACCGGCAGGTAGCTCGCGCCCACCCGTATCGCGATTGATTTGACCGTCTCCCCTTCGGCCAAATGAGCCCGCCTTAAATAACCCAAGATCAACCGCCTAAAAAACCAACCGGCCAATAAAGCGGCGGCCAGCACGCCGGCCGGCTTGATCCAAAAAACAAGTTTAGCGAAAGAAAGGTATTCCATGGCGCCGAAGGTCCATCATAGAACTTCTGGCGATCTAGAAAAAAATCAACGAATTGGTTCTTGATGGCAAAAGAAATGGGAGTTATATTTTGAGAAAGTGATTCGTTAATCTCTATGGCCCATAGAATTCTGACTATAAATTACGCTAACGGGATAGTTTTTATGACAATCGTCCAATTTTTTTGCTTAAGCAATAGGGTTAAGGCCGAGGAATCAAGCGCCAATGTTGCGATTGAAGCTAATGTTGCAAAAGAGAACAAGGAAGAATTTATATACGACTACAAGCTTTCTTATAGACATAACGATGACCCATCTTTGCTGGTCGGCTTTTTCCTGGTGGATTTGCGCAACAACCCCCAGGAACACTCCCTGACTTATGATCATGCGAATCTTGAGTATAGCGATGGAGAACACTACGTGATATTTGAGAAAGCGCCGCGAGTTTATCCTGTTAAAAAACAAGGACCTTCGCTCTGGACTCATGCATCTGCAATGGAAAAGCCTTACCACGGCTGGTGGTCGTGTCCTATATGGACAAAAGAAGGAGAAATAAAGCCTGGACAAAAATTATCAGGCTTTGGTTTTGTTGCTAAGGAACCTCCGGGAATACGCGGGTTTATTGTGAACGCTTCTAATGACATTGATAACAAAGAGGAGTACTCCGGCCAAACCATCTCCCCCGTAGCCCCTCCCGATCCCCTCACTGCCAGCGCCTGGACCGCCCGGATGCTTTCTGATGCCGCTGAAGCCCGTAAGCTCGGCTGGATCAAATCCGACCAACAGCTTGAAAAAATCAAAAAGTTGATTTCTGATTTAAACACGCAAGATAAGAAGAAACTAAAGAAATCCGTTCAAAACATCGAAAAGTACGTCTCAAGAGAACACGAAGCTGGACGTTTAACCGACGAAGCCGATGCCTTGGTAAGACTTAATGCCCTGTATCTATGGAACAGGCTGCATGGCAAGAACTCCTTGGATAAAAAGGAACTTAAAAAGTAGGGGTAGAAAGGAGAAGGATTTATGGTCAAGAGAACAGAGAGTTGGAGGGGAAATAAAACTGTTGCCTGTGAAGTCACCATCATTAAAAGTTCGGTGGAATTAAAATGGCAATACAAAAATTTTTTAAAAAACAAAAGTTTCTTGAGCTTGATAATATTTAATATTTTTTGCGGCAATTTAACATTCAATGCGAATGCTGATGGAAAAGTTTGGAAAAAAGACGATCCCCTACCATGTTTTAGATGGCCAGAATTTGATTTAGCGATAACCAGAGCCAACATTACTGGCGATTATCCTCCCTATAAGTATGAATATTCGTTTATGGTCTCAGCAAAAGACTCTGATGCTGGCGGTGGGACTCCTTTGTGTCTTAGATTATTGAATAATCCCGACGACATTTACTTTGTCCGTGACGAATTTGGAAGAGAAGTCTGCCTTCCGGTAAGAATATCGGAGCGGATTCCAGAATATTTTCGGCTGCCTTACAGAATCGCACAGGATTTTAATAGGACTGATTTCCCTTCGGTGTATACATATGCTTCTACTTTTGAATTTTTTTATCCGCCGGGTATAGGAGAATTTGCAATTGATTTTGGTTACGAAGATGCCCTCCGTAAGCTAATGACTTACCTCCCAAAAACAGAAATATTGTTCTACTATGGCAACTATAGCAGCTATGAATTTATGAAAGCAATGAAAAAACGTTTATATTATCGAGATTTTACTCTTGTCCCATTTGAGCCGCATCTCCCCATAAGCGCATTTATTGCGCGTTTGATGGCCTGGGTTGAACAGGCAAGAAATCTTAGGTGGATTAAGTCGGACAAACATCTTAATGAGATCAAAAAGCTAGTAATTCTCTTAAACACTGAGGAGGAGGAAACCACGAATGAGGCCACAAAAAAAATAGAACAGTACCTTGCAACAAAAGAAACTCAGGAAAACCTCACTGCGGAAGCTATTGCTTTGCTCAGATATAACGCACTTTCTCTTCGAAATCGTTTCTGGGTAGAAGACAAAGTGGAGCATTGATTTATGGCTGAGAATTTTGGGAAAAACAAGGAAAAATAATAAGGATTTTGCTTATGACAAAAAAACAATCTTTGGTGATTACGGAGGATCTACCCCCGAATAGATCCGGGGCGAACGTGGAGCCTATGTAGTCAGGAATATATACAATCGGGGCCAGACACCAATAGTAATGGTATCGCTGACATTTTTGAAAAAAATATCAGTCATATACATATGGGCGGTTAGATGGAAGGGATGATGAGGATATTTAATATGGCCATTAAAGCATCATTGTGTGGTGCCTTTTTGTTTATCGGGCATCGGTTTGCAAAAGGTGAGGAAATTACGGAAAAAAACTATTGGTCCGGTGATATTTGGAAAACAGCGCGGGATATTCCCTGGCATAAAATGGACGTAGAGCAAAAAACAAAAACTCTAGAATTTCGAAAAAATGAACTTGAGTACGCCCAAAATAATAAAAAGAAAAAATTTGAAAATTTAAAAATTTTGAAGCTGGGTAGTACTCATGGTTATCAATGGAGGATAAAAATCGTAACACCGGGATTAATTGGTTTTAAATGTTTGGAATACGGCGATTTGGAATGTGCTGTTAAGTATTTTTATGAAGATTGGTTATGGCTTAAACAAGCCGAAGAAGATCGAATTCAAAAAGGCATTCCCAATAGATGGCCAGGTGGACCAGGCGATTACGATCCATTGGGTCAATTAATAGGAGAATTGTGGGAAGCTGGCCGGTACAAGGAAACTTTACGTTATTATGAGGAATATTTCGAAGACTATTTTAAGAGACTGCATCCAAATAAGTCATCTGACGAAAGAATGGCAATTCTCAACAATTTAAAAGTGAGTGACCCCGATTCTCCTATTGCAGGTATGATTGTTGGTTGGGAAGAGGCAAAAAATAAAGCAGCCGATAAGCAGCAAATTATGGCGAAGATAGAGCCATCCATAAATATACATCACTGGTTTTATTCCGAAGATAAATCCAAAAATTTAGAGGCCTTAAAGTACTACAAGCAACACAACATCAAATTTATAATCGAAAATGCAGCCAAAGAACATAAGAATCCAAAGGTCAAAAAGGAAGCACAAAAGTACCTTAAAGAACTGGAAAAGGAAGAAAAGAAGGGGTCTAAATAAAAGACTAATGAGATTTTCTGTGCATAAAACATCTCTGGAGCAGGGAGGATGTAGCCCCGGATAGAAAGCTGGTCAGAAAAGCTTGACGCATACGATTACTTTTTAACCCTAAATTCCTCGCTAGTCAAAAGTTTTCCGTCTTGACCCCGGGCTTCAACCCTCCATTTTCCTGACCACACCCGTTTTGAACTCCATGTTCTATAGGGTGAAACAGGGATATCCAGTTGCACCTCGGCGACTTTTTTGTCCTCAACATACCAGATGTGGACAATATGGGTTGGAATCTGATCCGAGCGAACCGCGGTCCAAAAATACAGCCTATTGGACTGCCAAACGTAGTCTTTTATTTTTACCGGATAATTGAGATTCTTGTATCTTATTGAGCTTGATAGTCCGCTTGCCAGTACTTCTTGGGATGATCCTTCTTTCTTGGGGAAGATTCGATCCGAGGAAAAAGAAACTGTCTCGCGAGCAGTTCGCGGAGCAATCAGATCGGGGATTAGAAATTTTCGCAGCCATAAGCCCAGGGTTTCACTTTGACCCAGGGCATGCAAATACCCCTTCGAGGAGATAACTACAGCCTTGCCGTAGTCTGTTTCCTTCCTGGGTTTTTGATAAGTATGGGTCCATTCGATGGTGCCCAAAGGGGAAAACCGACCCATCCAGATATTAAGAGTATCGCATCTACGGCTCTTAATATCGGAGTAAAGACATTCTTCTCCGACAGTATAAATATTGCCATGAAGGTCAATATCAAGGGCATTGGCATACACATTTCCTTCGCCTGGAAGAGGATAAGAATACGTGGTTTGCTGAAGTAACTCGCCTGCTGAATTGTATTTGAGCAGATCAAAGCCGGAGCCCCCGGGACTTCCACTGGTTACATAAAAGTTGCCATGCCTATCGGCCAACACAGCGAGTAACCAATTGGTTAAATTTATTGTCTTGGACGATAAAACAACTCCTTCTGAACTGTACCTTATCAGAAAGGGTGAATATGAACGAATTGCCTCAGGACGCGTGTAGCCAGCAACATTGACATTATTTTGTCCATCTAAAACGAGAAATGTGGCCCAGTCATCTAGTTCTAAGCTACGCACGTCTTTCCATAGCATCTTTCCAGTGGAATCAAGCTTGGCCACAAAAAGGTCGTTTTGAATCTCTTGGTCAAACGAAGGATCGTCTCTCGAGGTGGGATTATTTGTTACTCCACCTATGTAGACATGCCCTTCTTGGTCGACGACAATAGCATTACCCGCAGAATATTTAGAAAGATGATTCGCTCTTGTCTCTTTGTATTCCCAGACAATTTGGCCATTTTTGCCGTCAAATTTAGCTATCCAAATATTGGGGCCGCAGGATTCAGGGGGAATATTTGTGCCAGTTACATAAATAAAGCCTTCTTGATCGACGGCAATAGCTTTCCCAGATAAATCGTAGAACCCAGCGCAATAATATGACGTTGCCTGGGCGGGTAGCGAGGTAAAAGACCAGATCGTCTTGCCATCGGGAGTCATTTTTCTAACCCATGGCAGTCTTCCCTCCGGCCATGCTTCTTGGCCTGTAACATAGATATAGCCGCTGGAGTCTACAGCAAGGTTTTCGGCTTTTATTCCCATATGGGCCTTCCCGCGGTCCGTTGCTGTCCAGACAATTGGAAGGTCCGAAGCGAAAACTGAAAGGGGGATAAAAAAGAGCAACAATAAAAATATTGGTTTAAAATACACCCTCGCTTTTTCTCCTCCCTTTTTTCTTCCTTTTGACCTTCCCCGATTTACTTGGCCACTCCTAAATTAGTAATTCCCTGTTTCTGATTTAAGATTATATCCCGGTATTGAGCCTACGCTATCACTCCCTTTGGGGAACTGGGCAATACGCATAGAATTTCTCTTAACGCGCGGTTTTAGGCGGGGTTTTACGGGTTTTCAGTTTGAGGCACAATGATAAACCATTCCTGCGATCCGCTCTTATAATAAGATTCGGTTTTTTTCTTTTTGGATGGTTTTTCTTCTTTTTTGGGTTTTTCCTGGGCCGGCTCTCTTCTTTTGATGGTGAAAAAATTGGAGCCTTCACCAGTCCTGTCATTGAAGGTTCCGGTTTGACGCGAACGATGATAACTTGAAGGTCTGGCTTGGTGGCCGAACTTGGTGGTCAGCGTGATGATGTGGCTTCCGGCGTAGCCCGCGTTTTGGAGGGCTCTTTCGTAAGGCTGAAACGCGTAATCGAATGCCATGCCGGGTGAAACGCGAAAACCGAAACCCGCTCCCAAATTTTGAACGCCCTGCGAAAGGGCTCCTTGCGGCAGGCTGTAGCGCCCTCTCAACGAAAGAAGAGGGGTAACCTGGTAGAGCATGCCGGCAGTCATGTCATTGATCCTTTCTCTGATGTTTCTGCTGACGCTGACCAGGGCCGTCAAGGCGGTGCCCGTTTGATAAGCGCCTGAAAAAACCAAGGTCGTGGGCAAGGGTACTTCCTGCTTGACGAAAACAGCCCCGCGTCCGACATTAGTCAGAGCAACGCCCAGGGCCAGGGGTCTTCGCCCTAAAAATCCTCTTAGCCCAAAATCCATGGCGGTTGTTGAGGCGTTGTAGGTGTCCACCTCTTTTTTAACGATTTTAAAGCTCATCCCGAAGAGCACGTCGGCGCCGCCCGAAATGGCGATGGGCCAGCCGCCGTGCAGTCCGATAATCTGATCCCTGGATTTAAAACTGCCGACACTGCGGCCCGTTTCGTCGCGTTTGTCGAAATTCGAAGAATCCAGAGAAAGATACGACAGGCCAAGATTCGTTCTTTTGGCCGCGCCGATGGGATGACTAACGCCCATTAAGGTTAAATTGGTGTTTAGAATGAGCGGCCGGTATTGAGCCAAAAACTCGCCGCTTCTATTGGCCGCCAATCCCGCCGGATTGACTCCCAGGGCATGCAAACCCTGCAGGTAAGCGGCGCCGTCGCCCAAGGAAGCGCTCAAGGCGGTGCGCTCCAATTTAAATAGAGCGTCCGTGGTTCCCTGGCCCAGAGCCCAGCTTGAGCAAAAAATAAACCCGGCGGTTAAAACAAACGGGGGGAGGCGCCAGGTGAACGCGTGTTTTGCCATCAATGTATTAAATCATAACGCGTCCACGCCTATTTTCGCAGGGCCTAAAGTCCCAAAATGGATAGGGAAAAAAGTCCCCCTTCATCGGGACCAAAGGTCCCCATTTTGAGCCGGCCCCTCATTTCCTAAAATCTTCCTACATTTCCCTTTGTCGCCTTTATCGCCTTAGTTATGGAGAGGTGCGTGAGCGGTTTAAACGGCGCGCCTGGAAAGCGCGTAGGCTCGCAAGGGTCTCGAGGGTTCAAATCCCTCCCTCTCCGCCATCTCAAAACCTGGCATAATACACGACCATGAAAACATGCGGGGTTTTTGTCGCGCTTATGACTTTTGCCTTTGGCCATGTCTCGGCGCAAACCGTCGGATCCCAAGTCCCGCTGGCTGAACTGTCAGCCCAAGAGAATCCCGCCGCAACGCGCCAAGAAACCCCTGCGCCCGCGGTCGGCAACGAAACACCGGCCGGCGCGGCCAAGGCTGACGATAAAATTTTCGAGGAGCTGGATAGGGCTCAAAAACTCTATCTTGAAAGCATCGAGCTTATGGCCCGGGGCAAGCAAAAGGCGGCTAAAAAATCGCTAAGCAAAGCTTTGGATATTCTTTCCTCGCTGTTGGTTCAAGAAGGCCTGACTGAAGCCTCCAAGCCGGATTTTGAAAACATCTTGGATAAAATCAGGGAGGCGCAAAGCGCGGATGATCTGGCCCGGGATACCGAAACCCCTTCGGCTCTTCTTGGCGTTACCAAAGAAGAGCTGGCCGCTCCGGCAGACAAGGTGTCGATTTCAGCCGGTTCAATCAAAAAATACACCATCAGCATCAATCCTGATGACTCCTTGGTTCAGCGCTATCTGACCTTTTATGCCAAAGGTCCCAGGCAGGACGCTGTCTTGGCCGCGTTAGAACGCTCCGGACGCTACAGAAACATGATCATCTCGGCTTTGGAACAAAGCAAACTTCCGCCCGAACTGTTTTATCTGGTCATGGTTGAAAGCGAATACAAAATCAAAGGATACTCTCCGGCCGGAGCCGCCGGCCTATGGCAGTTGATGTCGCCCACCGCAAGAAAGTTGGGATTAAAGGTCAACTACTGGATCGATGAGCGTTATGATCCGGAAAAATCCACCCTGGCCGCCATTAAATACCTCAAAGAACTTCGCCAGCATTTTGACGACTGGCATCTGGCCCTGGCCGCTTACAACCGCGGCGAATACGGCATCGAGCGCGATCTTAAATTTTCAAAAGCGGTGGAGTTTTTCCAGCTTTCAGACCGCCAGGCTCTTCCGCAAGAAACGGAGCACTTTGTGCCCAAATTCATGGCCTGCGTCCTTCTGGGTGAAAACCCCAAAGGCTTTGGTTTTAATCCCAAATACGAGGAGCCCCAAGCTTATGACACCGTCACCCTGCCCAAGCCTCTTGATCTCAAAATCGCGGCTCAATCGGCTGGCGTCAGCGAAGAAGAAATCCAGCGGCTCAATCCCGCCATCCGCGCTTGGTGTACGCCGATCAATTACCCTGATTTTGAACTCAAAATACCCAAAGGCGCAAAAGAAAAATTCTTAGAAGAACTGGCCAAGGTCAAAGATTGGAACCCTTCGCGGGGATTTGTCCGCTATAAAGTAATGCGCGGCGACGTTCTCTCTAAAATCGCCAAGAGATACAACACCTCGGTCCAGGACATCATGAAAGACAACAAAATTGGCAACTCCCGCCTGCTGCGCCCCGGCCAAATTCTAACCGTGCGCCCCGGCCGCAAATTCTTCGCCAAATAACAGTTTTAGACTTTTTGAACCCGGATCAAATTGGTTGAGCCGGACTGATTCAAGGGAACGCCGCCCGTGATGACCACTAAATCTCCTTTTTTAACGAACCCGCGCTGTCGGGCCGCGTCGACGCAAACCTTAAACAAATCACCCAAACTATGGGCGCGGGCCGCCGCGACGGGAAACACGCCCCAATAAAGACTTAAAAAACGCAAAATTTGATGATTATGACTTAAGGCCAAGATGATCGGGCTCGGCCGGAAACGAGAGATTCGGATGGCGGTTTTCCCGAAAGCGGTAGGCGTCAAAACAGCTTTGGCTTTCACATCCTCCGCGATCAAACAGGCGGCCTGACTAATGGAATCGGAAACCGATCCCGAAATAGCGGTCTCCTCGAAAAGCCTGCGGTGATTGATGCTGGCTTCAGCCGCCCGGATAATTTTGGCCATCATGCGGACCGACTCAATGGGATAATGGCCCACCGCGGTTTCTTCCGAGAGCATCAGGGCGTCGGCGCCGTCTAAAACAGCGGTGGTAATGTCCGCCACCTCGGCTCGAGTGGGGCGCGGACGGTTAACCATGCTGGCCAGCATGTGGGTGGCCACGATGCAGCACCGGCCCGTCTGCCGGCTTCTCTGAATAATCTTTCTTTGAGCCAGAGGAACCTGCTCTAAAGGAATTTCCACTCCTAAATCGCCGCGCGCCACCATGGCGCCGTCAGCCGCCTCCAAGATGGCGTCAAGATTGCTCAAAGCCTCATGCTTCTCGATCTTGGCCACCAAAGGCATTGCCTTGACTCCCAAATCCCCAAGAATACGGCGCGCCCGGCCGATGTCCCGCGGATCGCGCACAAAAGAAAGGGCCACCATATCAACGCCGATCTTGACGCCGACTTTTAAGTCCCTCTTGTCTTTCTCCGTAATGACCCCGGCACGAAGCGTGCCGCCCGGAAAATTGATGCCCTGATGGGACGTCAGGCGGCCGCTGTTTAAAACGCGGCACTGGATATCAGAATGGTTTGTTTTCTCCACTTCCACCTCGATCAACCCATCTGCCAAAAACAAGGAGTTGCCCTCCTTAACATCTTTGGTCAAGCCGCGATAATTGACCCCGATCACCCTTTTGGAACCGAGCACGCGCCTGGTCGTCAGCGTTAACCGGTCACCGCCGCGCAACTCCAAAACGCGATTTTCAATCTCCCCGATTCTGATCTTGGGTCCCGAGATGTCCTGAAGGATGGCGATCGGCAATCCCAGCTTCTTGGCGGCTTGGCGTACTGTGGCCACCCGCCGGGCGTGGTCCTTGGATGTTCCGTGGGAAAAATTGAGCCGGAAAACATTGACCCCTTCCCGAATCATACTTTCGATCACGCCGTCGGGATCGCAGGCCGGGCCAAGAGTGGCCACAATTTTTGTTTTTTTCACAGAAACTTTTCCCTCTTAATCTTTGCTTGATAATCGCGCCGATGCCATAATCAAATCGAAACAACCGCGCCACCGGCAGAACGAAGATTTAAATACGGTCGAAGGGCAGGTAAGGACGAAGAGCGGCGGGAACCAAAACGCTGCCGTCTTTTTCTTGGTAGTTCTCCAAAATCGCGGCCAGGGTGCGTCCGACGGCCAAGCCGCTGCCGTTTAAGGTGTGCGGAAATTCTTTTTTGCCGTCCGCGCGCTTAACTTTGATTCCGGCGCGGCGGGCCTGGAAATCGGTGCAGTTGGAACAAGAGGATATCTCTCTCCACTTTTTTTCTCCCGGCATCCAGACCTCAAGATCATAAGTTTTGGCCGAGGCAAAACCCAAATCAAAACTGCACAAAGCCAAAACGCGGTAAGGAAGGCCCAGTTTCTCCAAAATCGCGCAAGCCTGCCGGGTCAACAACTCGAGTTCGTCCATCGATTTTTCAGGCAAAACAAACCGCACCAGTTCCACTTTATTGAATTGATGATTGCGGATAAGGCCGCGGATGTCTTTGCCGTAGCTTCCGGCTTCGCTTCGAAAGCAAGCCGTGTAGGCCGTGTAAGCCAAAGGCAAATTCTTCTCCTCTATCGTTTCTCCGCGATGCAGGTTAACCAAAGAAACCTCGGCGGTGGGAATTAAATAAAGGTCCGGTCCGGCCTCGCTTTTATTAATTTGGTAAAGGTCCTCTTTAAACTTCGGCAGATGGCCCGAAGCGCGCAGGGTTTCTTCATTGGCAAAATAGGGCGGCCAGAATTCTTTATAGCCGTGCTCCTTGGCATGGGTGTCCAACATAAAATTAATCAAGGCGCGCTCCAGGGCCGCGCCCTTGCCGGCCAAAAGAGCGAACCTCGAGCCCGCCAGTTTGACCGGCCGCTCAAAATCCAAAATGCCCAGCTTCTCGCCCACCGCTTGGTGATCCTTGGGCTCAAAATCAAATTTTTTAGGCTCGCCCCAGGTTCGAACAACCTTGTTATCTTCCTGGGATTTGCCCATGGGAACCGTGGCATCCGGAATATTGGGGAGATCTAAAACAAGCTTATTGACCTGGGGCTCAAGCTGGGCCAATTCTCTTTCTTTGTCAGCCAACCGAATACCAATCTCTCCCGATTCCCTCAATTCGGCAGGGTAGTTTTCCCCGGCGCTTTTTAAGGCGCCCACCTTTTTGGCCAACTCATTTTTCTTTGAACGCAGGTTTTCTATTTCGGCGAGCAATGCACGGTAATCCTTATCAATCTTGAGAAGTTCCTCTAAAACAGCTAAATGGCGCCCGCCTCTGTTTCTGTAAGCCCGCCGGTACTCATCCGGACTTTCCCGAAGGCGCTTCATATCCAGCATCATCGTGATTTTAACAAGTAGCGCGCCGCATGGTCTCTTTGGCGGAAAACTAAAAACTGGTGATGTAGCGGATATCGATCACGCGTTCGGGGCGGCGCAGTTCGGGTGAGTTGCGCAAGGTCTTTGTGGCCAGGGTATCCCGGACATGAAAACCCATATGCACGAAAGGCGAAAGGAAAAAATAGGTCCCGGCGTTCAGGCGGTTCCAGCGTTTGTGATGAATATTGTCATACTCCACCGTCAGGCCGAATTTCGATTGCGGTGAAATCCAGGAAGCGCTGGTAAAGGCGCGCGCCTCGTCCGACTTGAAATCCGAAATATTGCCGCCGAAACTCCACTCCAAACCGGAAAATAGCATCTCGCGGGTCAAGGTCAAGTAGAGCCCGCGTTCTTCCTCTCGATAGGCCTTAATGGTTTTATTGTAACGGTAACCCTGGGAGTCATACCCGATGGCCGCGGCGGGAAGGAACCGGTCTCCGTCGTAAAAACGGAGCTTAACTTGAAGCTCCGGGCGTTGCAGATCGACGTCGCCGTTACCGATATAGTTGTCAAGCTCCATCGAAAAACCGACCATCAGACGCTGAAAAACGCCGAATGTGGTGTGCGGCAGAAGGCCCCCCTTGCTGAAAAACCGGGTGCCAAAAGCGAAGTTGCCGTAGTCTAAAACCTCGGCCGTCGGCGAATCAATCACCGTATAGAGGGATAAAGGATACCGCGCAGCCACTCGCCGCGCCTGGGCTTGCTGGGCGTTTAGATCGCCGCCGATCAATATAAATACGGCGGCCAAAAAAACCGGGGCTTTAAAAATCTCGGCGCGAAGTGTGGCCATTTTTATTGTGCTTGGGCACCAAAATAATACTATTTCGCTCAAGCGCGCCGCCTAACCTGGTCACTGTTTCCCGATTGACTTGGATTCTCTTGGGATATTCCACCAACACATCGCCGGGCCCGGCCGCGTCCGAATGCCGGGCAACCAAGCAAACCGCGGATTCTCCCCCGGGAGCGGTTTCCAAAATATTCTTAACGCTTAAAAGTTTTTCCTCACCCGCGTCTCCCAAGGCAAGGTCCAGGCGCGCGATCCTGGATCCCAAGAAGTCTTCCGCAAACGAAATTTCGTCGGCTAAAATTTCCTGCGTGCCGGCCCCGCCGGCATCAAGTCCGGACGCTTCGTCGCCCGAGAGCGCGCTTGAAACGCGGCCGGAAACGCAAACAACCGCCCCTTGCCGTAAAATCTCGGGCTTAACCGCGGCGTAAAGGCGCGGAAACAACACAACCTCCGCCACGCCGCTTAAATCTTCCAGTCTTAACCGGGCCCAAGCCTGGCCGCTTTTTTTGGAAACAAGTTTTTTTACCGAGCTGATCAACCCCAATAAATGAACGGGCGCCCCCTCGCGTAAATTCCTCAAGTCCGTTATCGTCGCGGTCTTAACGGCCCCAAGCACATCGCGCCATCCATCAAGAGGATGAAACGTCAGGTACACCCCCAAAACCTCCTTCTCCCACACGAGGACGTCCTCCTCCTTGGGGTCAACCGGCGGCCTCTGGGGAAGTGTCATGCCCAAATCAAACAACATTTCTCCCTGGGGGTTGGCGTAATGCTCGATCAAATGGTCCAGGTCCTGCAAAAACTGCGCGCGCTTGGCGCTGACCGATTGACCCGCCAGGTTGTCGTCCAACGCTCCGGCTTTGGCGAAAGATTCAAAAACTTTGCGGTTTAAGTGTTCCCGCGCGACGCGTTGAAACATATTCTCAATATCGCCGTAAGGGCCATTTTTTTTGCGTTCCTCCACAATAGCGCGCGCGGACGCCTCCCCAACGTTTTTGATGGCCAAAAGCCCGAACCGAATCTTGCGGCCGGCGGATTCGATCGAAAATTTCTCTTCCGAATGATTGATGGAAGGAGCCAGCGTTGCAAACCCCATCAGCCGCGCCTCGTCAAGATAAGTGGCGATTTTATTTTCCTTGTCCTCCGAGCCGACAGCGGTGCGGCCGATTTCGCTGTTGATTAAAGCGGTCATAAATTCCACCGGATAATTAGCCTTCAGGTAAGCCGTTTGATAAGCCACGATGCCGTAAGCGGTGCTGTGGCTTTTATTAAAAGCGTAGTGACCGAAATCCTTGAGGTCTTCGTAGAGTTTCTCAACAAAAGCGCCGTCAACCTTTCTGGCTTTGGCCCCCTCCACGAACTTGGCCTGCATTTTATCGAGCTCTTCCGGTATTTTTTTGCCCATCGCCTTGCGCAACTTATCCGCTTCGCCGGCCGTAAATCCCGCCAACTGCTTGGCGATCTCCATGACTTGTTCTTGATAAACGCAGATGCCGTAAGTTTCTTTCAAAATGCCTTCCAAGACAGGGTGGCCATAGCTGACCGCGACGGCGCCGTGCTTGCGGGCGCAAAATTCATCGATCCACTTCATGGGTCCCGGCCTAAACAAAGCAACCAAGGCGATGATGTCGGTAAGTTTGGTGGGTTTCAGCTTAATCAATAAGTCGCGCATGCCGCGGGATTCCAACTGAAACACGCCTCCCGTTTGCGCGCGGGCTAAAAGCTCGTAAGTCTTTGGGTCGTCGTAAGCAATACTCTCGATGCCGACTTGTATTTTGCGATGACGTTCGATCAGCTCCACTGTTTGCTGAATAACGGTCAGGGTCCGCAGACCCAAAAAATCCACCTTAAGAAGCCCGAGGTTAACCAACGATTCATCATTAAATCCGGTGGTGATGATGCCGCTGGTATTGTTTTTATAAAGAGGGGCGTATTTCGTCACCGGCTCTTTGGTGATAACGGTCCCGGCCGCGTGAACGCCGGCATGACGGCGGACCCCTTCGAGTTTCAGGGCCAAAGGCAGAATTTTTTGCGCGGAAGCGCTTTCCTCTAAAATGCGGCGAAAATCCGGACTTGATTTGGAAGCCTGATCAATGGTCAATCCGTGCGGAATGGATTTGGCGATGCGGTCAACTTCGGGCAAGGGGACATCCAAAACGCGTCCAACATCCCGGATCACCGCCCGGCTCTGCATGGTTCCGAAAGTGATGATCTGGGCCACATTGGTGAATCCGTATTTATCGCGCACGTACCCAATCACCACGTCGCGCCCTTCATCCGAAAAATCAATATCCAAGTCCGGCATGGATCTGCGGTCCGGATTTAAAAATCTCTCAAAAAGAAGGCCATACTGGATCGGATCCACCGAGGTAATCCTCAATAAATAGCTCACCAAACTGCCGGCGCCGGAACCCCGCCCCGGGCCGACCGGAATTCCGCTTCTTTTGGCGAAATGAATGAAATCCCACACGATCAAAAAGTAGCCGGGGAATCCCATTTTTTTGATGATTCCCAGCTCGTAAACCAAACGATCTTGGTATCTCTGGGGCGCGCCGGCCGGGAAGCGCTCTTTCATGCCCAGCCGGCAAAGATGTTCCAGATAGCTCTCCTGGCTATAACCGCCGGGGACATGGTAATCCGGAAGGTGAAGCTCGTTAAAAGACATCTTAAGACCGCCCGCCGCTTCAGCCACTTTTAAGGTATTGCTCATCAGTTCGGGATACTGCCCGAAAACCTTGGCCATTTCTTCCGGAGATTTGTAATAAAACTCCTGCGAAGCATAGCGCATGCGCGCGGCGTCCGTCACTTTTTTGCCGGTTCCGATGCATAAAAGAGCGTCGTGGGCCTGCGCCTCTTCCTTCTTAAAATAGTGGCAATCATTGGTGGCCACCATCGGCAAATTAGTTTTTTTGGCTATATCGAACAGGGTTTTGGCCACGTTTTGTTGCGCTTCCAGGCCATGATCCATCACTTCCAAATAAAAATTGCCGGGTCCAAAAATTTCAGCCAGTTTCATGGCGCGGCTAACGGCCAGGTCCTCTTTTCCGGACATGATGGCTTGAGCCACCTCGCCCTTTAAACAGCCCGACAAGGCCATGAGTCCCTGGGAATACTGGGCCAGCAGTTCCTTGTCCACCCTTGGCTTGTAATAAAAACCTTCCAGCGACGCCCGCGTCACCAGCTCAATTAAATTTTGGTAGCCCTCATTGTTTCTGGCTAAAACCGTTAAATGATTAATCCCGGACTTTTGAGGATTTTCCTCGTCCTTGGCCGGCCCCTTATCCAACCGCGAACCGCTGGCCACGTATAATTCACAGCCGACAATGGGCGTGATGCCCGAAGATTCGCAGGCCCGATAAAACTCCACCGCTCCGAAAAGGTTGCCGTGATCCGTGATGGCCTGATGGGTGAAGCCCCATTTTTTCAACTGATCCATCATCGCGGTCGGCTCGCCCTTTTCGTTGGCGAATCTCGCACAGCCATCCAACAAAGAATAATCAGTATGGGCGTGCAGATGAACGAATTGAGGTTTACTCATGGTTTACGCTTGCCGGGCGCAATAGAAAAACCATTAAACCAAATAGCGGATTGTTTTCAAAATTTCACCGCAAACGATACAATGACACCGTGGCCGGCCTTGTTGAAAAGAAAATAAAAAGCACCCGCGTTCATCGCGGAAGCGCCGTCGACTTTTACCAAGACGTGGTGCGGTTACCCGACGGCCGGCGGGCCATCCGCGACTATATGAAGCACCCGGGCGCGGTCACCGTTGTGCCGTTTCTCAATAAAAAGGAAATTTTAATCCTGCGCCAGCACCGTTACCCGGTGGGAAAAACCATTCTGGAAATCCCGGCCGGCAAAATCGACCCCAACGAATCCCCTCTAACCTGCGCCAAGCGCGAACTCTTGGAAGAAACAGGGTATTGGCCACGCAAGATAAAACGTATTTTTTCCTTCTGGCCGACTCCAGCCTTCGCCACCGAAACCATGCATATCTACATGGCATGGAATTTGGTGTATAAAGAGCCCGACCGAGAGGAAGATGAATTTTTAGAACCTTTCCCCATCAAATTTTCCAAGGTTGTGGATTTGATCAAAACAGGTAAAATCCAGGATGCCAAGTCGGTGATCGCGATTTTAACCATCAAAACATTCAATCTGAATCCTTACCAATAAAATAGAAGGACCATGTTCATTTTTCCCAAGGAATACGGGGTGGTCGTCATTGGCGCCGGGCATGCCGGCTGCGAGGCGGCGCTGGCTTCGGCGCGCATGGGCGTACCCACCCTCCTGTTAACCCAAAACCTGGATACCATAGGGCAGATGTCCTGCAACCCCTCCATTGGTGGGCTGGCTAAGGGTCAAATCGTGTGTGAAATTGACGCCATGGGCGGCGAAATGGCTAAAAACACAGACCGAACCGGCCTGCAGTTCAAACTGCTCAACATCGGCAAAGGTGAAGCTGTCTGGTCTCCCCGGGCTCAATGCGACAAGAAACTGTACCAATTCACCATGAAATTGGTTGCCGAGGAACAGGAAAATCTAGATATTAAGCAGGATGAGGCTTTAGAAATTTTGGTAAAAAATGGAAAAATATGTGGAATAAAGACAAAACGTGATAATATATACAACTCAAAATCAGTCATTGTCACCACCGGAACATTCCTTAAAGGGCTGACTCATTACGGTTTGCACACCCAGCCCGCCGGTCGCGCCGGATCAGAACCATCCTCTCTTTCCGAATCACTGCTTGATCTTGGATTTGAAATCGTTCGATTCAAAACAGGCACACCCATGCGAATCAATGGCCGAAGCATTGACTTCTCGAAATGCGGTATTCAACCCGGAGATGAGCCGCCACGACCATTCTCTTTTCGTACAACGTTTCACATGAAACATTCTCCAAAACAGCGCCTGTTTCATGACGGGGACAATTGGCAGCCCTATCCCAACTCGCCTTCTCTCGATCAAATTCCTTGTTGGATCACCTGGACTAACAAAAAAACCAAGGAAGTGGTGGAAACCAACCTGCACCGCTCCCCGCTTTACTCCGGAAAAATTAAATCCATCGGACCCCGGTACTGCCCTTCTTTCGAGGATAAAGTGGTTAAATTCCCGAAAAAAGATAGGCATCAAATTTTCCTTGAGCCTGAGGGTTATAACACCAAAGAGTATTACGTCAACGGCCTTTTCACCAGCATGCCGGAGGACGTTCAGTTGGATGTGCTTAAAACCATCCCCGGCCTTGAAAAAGCTGAAATGGTCCGGCCTGGTTATGCCGTTGAATATGATCTCTGCCCGCCCACCCAGCTTAAGCCGACGCTCGAAACCAAAACTATTGAGGGTCTCTTCTTTGCCGGGCAGATCAATGGCACCACCGGTTACGAGGAGGCGGCCGGACAAGGTTTTATGGCTGGCGTCAATGCCGCATTAAAGTTTCACATGAAACATTCTTTTGTTTTAAGACGAAGCGAGGCTTATTTAGGAGTCTTGATCGATGATTTGGTCACCAAAGGCACGGATGAACCCTACCGAATGTTCACCTCACGAGCCGAATACCGCCTGCATCTGCGCTGGAGCAATTCGGATCTGCGCCTAATGGATTACGGCCATCAGCTTGGACTGATTTCGGATTCTATCTACTCCTGGTTTGAAAAATACAGAAACGCGGTTTCTACCGGCCGGATACCCGATGAAGACCTTGGACCTTGGACCAAAAATAAAATTTTACTGGAAATAGAAATCCAGGATAAATACAAAGGATACCTTCAGCGGGAACGCCAAGAAATTGACCGTATGGATAAATTTGATCATGTCAAAATTCCGGATCATTTCATCTATGAAACTGTCTCCAACTTGCTGACCGAAAGCCGACAAAAACTGGGCAGAATCCGACCCCAGACCCTGGGCCAAGCCCGCCGTATCCCTGGCGTTACGCCCTCCGATATTCAGGTTTTATGGGTTTATCTTGAAAAAAACCGGCGCGAAATCGTTTCACGTGAAACCAAAGACTCGTGATCCCTCTTAAAGATCAAAATCCTTCTAAAAAAATCCCCTGGATCAGAAATGCCCTAATCTTGGTCAACATAGCGGTCTTTTTTTATGCTTTTTGGCGAACCAATACGGAGCTGTTTTTTGAAAACTATGCCTTTCTGGGCAGTTTGTTCCTGCATGATCCTGTCAGCCGCCTTCACACCCTGATCACTTACCAATTTCTGCACGGCGGCTTTGGGCATGTCCTGGGCAATATGTGGTTTTTAATGATCTTCGGGGATAACGTGGAGTCCAGGCTTGGGCATCTCAAATTTCTGGTCTTTTATCTTGCTTGCGGCGTCATTTCCTGTCTTGTTCAAATTTTTCTTGTTCCTCAACTCGGTGTTCCATTGGTTGGAGCTTCCGGCAGCATCGCGGGGGTTCTGGGCGCTTACTTTGTTTTTTACCCCAAAGCCAAGATTGTCACCTGGATACCCATGTTTGGATTTTTTGGGTACACCGCCAAGCTGCCGGCCGCCGTATTTTTGGGAATATGGTTTCTCTATCAATTCTTATTAGGGTACGCAACCCCTAGCGCCTACGCCGCAAGCGGTGGTGTAGCTTGGTGGGCGCACGTGGGCGGATTTGTTTGCGGCTTGCTCTACGCCCTCATTTTTAGGTAACTTACTGCACGCCATGTCCGAAATCATCGCCGTTGTCAACCAAAAAGGCGGCGTGGGTAAAACCACCACCGCTCTTAACCTAAGCGTTTCTTTGGCTTACCTTGCCCAGGAAACACTCGCCATTGATCTGGATTCCCAGTCTAATCTCACCAGCGGAATCGGTTTTTCAGATCCTTCGCACTATGATGTTTCGGACACCCTGCTTGATTCTTCTTTGGTTTTTTCGGCTCTGGCTCCCACCAAAATTGAATTCCTTGATCTTTTGCCTTCGTCTTCCAACCTTATCGGCATTGAATTAATGTTGAAGGACTTGGATAATCGCGAGCGCCGGCTTGGTGCGGCCCTCTCGCCGCTCGCCTCAATGTATAAATATGTCCTGATTGATTGCCCTCCATCCCTCGGTCTTTTAACCGTCAATGCTCTTTCGGCCGCCAACTACGTTTTAATCCCCATGCTGCCGGAATATTACGCCCTTGAGGGACTCTCTATGCTGACACAAACGATCCAGAGAGTTAAGGAAACGCTAAATCCTGATTTAAAAATCCTAGGCATTGTGTTTACCATGTTTGATCCGCGATTGCAGTTGACGCAAGCCGTAATCAAAGAGGTTCGGGAGTTTTTTCCCGGCCTCACCTGGGATAGCGTTGTTCCAAGAAATGTGCGATTAGCCGAGGCTCCCAGCTTTTCCATGCCCATCCATCTTTATGCGCCCAAGTCGCCGGGGGCCCAGGCCTATATGGACATGGGCAAAGAACTGCTGGTTCGCATTCAAAACCGCGAGGCATCCCCGGCGTCGAATATTCTGTCAACAAAAATCGAAAAACAGGAGAGTAAGGAGCAGGCACCGTGAACCATAGAAAACCAAGGAAGCCGCACGCGGCTATCGGAGTCCCAGCGATTTCGGTTGCCTGCTCCTCCTCATCGAACCGTACAGGCCCAATTAAGGCATACGGCTCTCCGACTG
>JACQJO010000084.1 GCA_016205025.1 Elusimicrobiota bacterium | reverse complement strand
GGTTTAGCGCAGGGGAGTCACCCTTGCCCCCAGACCCGAGAACCAGTCCCGACGGTTCTCCCCGCGTGCTCGCGGGGCCCCTCTCCACTACTGGGTTCAAGGGTGACTCCCCTGCGCTAAACCCTTGCGCCAAATGCGCCTTGACCAGCCAGCCTCTGGCCATGGGCTCCACGACCTGGCCTTCCACTAAAACAGACTGGCCAGTGGACACCGGCGGCGCGGGCACGGCCGGACTTTTCAAGCCGCCTAACTGCCGCCAGCCAAAAAAGACGGCCGCGCACAAACATAAAACGAAAAATAGGGGCGTTCTAAAGGAAGACACGAGGTTCTAAAATTCCACGCTCATGCCGATGCCGGCCTGTTTTTGGTAATGCTTGTCCGGCTCGTCGGTGTCTCTGATGCTGTTCATCTCAAGCATAATATGCGCGTTCTTATCCCGCCCGACATTAAAACTTAAACCGGCGCCATAGCCATTCAATTTATCTCTCAAGGTTTCATCCAAGGTCAGCTTGCCCTTATCCCAATTCCTGTTGTGCGTGGTGCGATTGTAGAACTTCAATGCCCCGTAAGGCGTCAGCCAAGATAACAGGTCTTTGGAAACATTCACGAAAGCGACTCGATCCGTGGTGCCGGTCAGTTTGCGGTTGGTTTCGGTATTCTTGATGTCGGTGCGGCGCGATTGGGCCGAGCCGCCGTAATAGCCATACCCGACGGCGATAGAAAAAGGAAACCCCCAGCGTTCCTGGGCCAAGGCCAGCCGGGCCGAGCCGCCGCCGACAGCGGGAATTCCGCCCAACGACTTAAAATCCTCGCTCGAGGTGTACTGCGCGGCCATGGCTTTAAGCTGCAGGTCTAAAAAATCGAACAAGCCGTAACCCATGAAAAGCTCGGCTGAACCATAAGCCAATTCGATGGGAAATCCCACGATGTGGGATTTCGTGCGGAACAGTCCCGCCGAGGTTCCCAGACCAAAGGACAGCTTGCCCTTGGGAACGGTTTTTCCCGTTTGATAAGTGGAAATAGTGCCGCAACCGGAAAAAAATAACCCTCCCCCGATCAATAGGGCGGCAGCTTTTCCCTTGTGGGTCAAAAAAGGCATAAGTCTCATGAAAAGTTTATCACGGTCTGCCCGGCAAGGCTTGAGCCTTAAGACCCTGACCTGCAATAGGTCTAAAGTCCTTAGTAATTTGGGTCCTTGGTACTATATCGAGCCGTTAGGCCCAGAGATTGGCAGGCTGGCCGTTGGCGGATGCGGCCTTGGCGGGGTAAAGCTCCATCACCAGTTCATCCGGCTTAAACCAGAGCTTAATTTCGCGCTGCGCATCCGTGGAATCGGAGGAGGCATGGACTACGTTTTCAAATATCCCTGACGTCAAAATCCGTCCGTAAGCGCCGCGAATGGAGGTCGGCTCCGCCTCCTCCGGGTTGGTGGCGCCCACGATTTTTCTCACCTTTTCAATGGCGTTGTCGCCAACGTACACAAAGGCCAGGATGCGGTCATAAGGGTGACCGTGTTTCTTTCCCTGGATGTAATCAATGATCTCTCCAAAAAAAGGTTTGTCTTTAAGATGCCGGTAATGATCTTCCGCCAGTTCCCTGGTGGGTTTGACCACCTTGGCGCCCACGATTATGAGCTTGGCTTCCGACAGTTTGGTCAAAATATTGCCGGTCAGAGATTTTTTCATCCCGTCCGGCTTGATTAAAACCAGGGTCGCTTCCTGCTGTTTCATCTTAAAATTTTAACATTTTGTCTTGGCCGCGCCGGCGTGTCGCGCGATCAAGCCAGGCCCTTGCCCCAGGGCCGAGAGCGCGGCGGCCTTGATTTCGGCATCCTCGCTATTGGCCCAGTGTTCCATATAAGGAATAAGGGAAGGATCGCGGGAATTCTTCGCGGCGATGAGCGCGTTTCTTAAAAACTGCTTCCATTTGGCCCGGCGTACCGGAAGACCGGTAAAATACGTCCTGTAATCCTCCTCGGTCCAAGACAAAGCAATTTTAAGGTCAATGCCGGCAGAAATTTGTGGTTCCCAGTCCTTCGGCATTTCGTCTTCAACGCCCCGTTTCCCGTTAAACGGACAAACATCCTGGCAGATGTCGCAGCCAAACACCCAGTTGCCCATTTTTTGGGACAGTTCCGGCTCAATCGGGATGGTCCGCTTTTCGATGGTCAGATAAGCGATACAGCGTGAAGCGTCCATCTGGTGGGGGGTCAGGCACCTGGTGGGGCAGGCGTCCAGACAGCGGGTGCAGGTCCCGCAGTGGTTCATGGGATCCGGTTGGTCCGGCTGCAGCTCAACATTAACAGCCATGCCGGCCAGAAAAAAGCGGGACCCCTTCCTTTTATTAATGAGCATGGTGTTTTTGCCGATCCAGCCTAAACCCGCCATCTGGGCGTAAGGGCGTTCCAAAACCGGACTGGAATCCACGAACGGCTGGGCCTCGAAGCCGGGTTCTATGATCTGAATTTCCTTGATAGCTTTCTTCAATTTTTTTTGAATAATTTTATGGTATTCGGGATAAACGGCATAATCGGCAATCCGGCCAAAACCAGTGCCTGTGCCGTTTTCTTTTTGCGTACTTGAAGCCTTATAAAACAACGCCGCAACAACAACACTGCGGGCTTCGGGCCACCATTTTTGAATAGACTCGCGAACCGGGTTTTCCAAATAATTCATCTCGCCATGGTGTCCGGCCCCAATCCATCGCTTCCAATACTCTATATGTTGTGGTTGTGGGACAACCGAAGCAACGCCGGCCAGTTCAAACCCGTTGCCGGAAAGAACGCTCTTGATTTTGGCGGTCAGCTCAATTTTTTCCACTGCGCTAACGCCCGATGTCAACAACCTTCTCCAAAATGGACCGGCCCAAATTCAACATCTTGCGGCGTTTGGGCAACGTGTCGTCATCGTAACCCATCACATGCAAAAGACCGTGGATATAAAGAAAAAGAACCTCATTGAGAACGCCCCAAGAAGGAGCCTGGCGCCGGGCCTGCTGGACATTAATCAAAATCTCAACTAACGGCGGGTCATCATAAGACAAACTAACCACGTCGGTCGTGACCGCCTTGCCCCAAAAAAGCCGCTTAACGCGCCTGATATGGGGGTCGTCGCAAAAAACCACCAGAATCTTTTTAGTGCGAATCTTTGAAAAACCATCTAAACGCTTGATTTTTTGGGTAACTAAAAAAACCAACTGCTTGGAAGGAAGGTCGGCGGCGAAAAAACGATCAGGAAGGGTATTGAGAAGGGCGATTGGGCTGTTGCTTGCTGTTCGCTTCACGATTTTCCCACTCTTCGTAAGCCCGGATAACATGCCTGACGATATCGTGCCGGACAACGTCCTGTTCGTTGAGTTTAATAAAAACCACGCCCGGAATGCCGTTTAAGATGCTTTCCGTCACCTCAAGGCCCGAAAGCTTTTTATTCTCAAGGTCTATTTGAGTCGTATCCCCGGTGATCACAATCTTGGAACCACGGCCCATGCGGGTTAAAAACATCTTCATTTGAGTCTGCGTCGTGTTCTGGGCTTCATCCAGGATGATGAAGGCGTCCTCCAGTGTGCGCCCGCGCATATAGGCCAAAGGCACGATTTCAATGGTTTCGGTCACCTGAAGGGCTTTAAACTTTTCAGGCCCCAGCATCATGAAAAAAGCGTCATATAAAGGTTTCAGATAGGGGTAGACCTTTTCATAAAGGTCGCCCGGCAAAAAACCGAGCTTTTCCCCGGCTTCCACCACCGGACGTGTCAAAACAATGCGCGACACCTTGCCTTCTTTAAGGCATCTTAAGCCGTACGCCACGGCCAAAAAAGTTTTTCCGGTACCGGCCGGCCCGAAGGCGATCACCAGATCGTTATTTTTCATGGCCTGGACATACTGGCGCTGGTTGTCCGATTTGGCCATGATCGGTTTATTGATATGGGTCACATAAACCGCGTCGGGATGCTCTTGAAACACCTGATCCAAGGCCTTGCCGCGGCCGGCGTTGCCGTTTTCCAAAAAACTCTTTTCCGGCACGTTCCAGTTCTCCAGACGCGGAGCGAGGTGTTCCATCGCCTTTTCCAGTCTTTTGCGGGGACCCTTTAAAACCAATGAAACGTCGCCGGTGGAATGATCGCGCTTAACGTAAGCCTGGATGTTAAATTTTTCTTCCAATAAATGCAGGTTGGAATCGTCGCGGCCAAGAACGTTAACCGCTTGATCGGTGTTTTCAAGAACGATCTTTTTAATGGGCAAGTTTCAAGCCTACCTCTTTTAGCTGCTTGGAGTCCACCGGCGTGGGCGCGCCGGAAAAAGGACAGGTTCCGCGCTGGGTCTTGGGGAAGGCGATGACCTCGCGGATGGAGTCCTCTCCCAGCATCATGGCCACAATCCGGTCGACGCCCAGGGCGATGCCGCCGTGCGGGGGCGCGCCGTATTCCAAGGCTTCCAGCATCCAGCCAAATCGATCTTTGGCCTCCTGGGGTCCGTAACCCATCAATCCAAAAAGTTTCTCCTGAAACTCCTTGCGGTGGTTGCGGATACTGCCGGAGGCGAGTTCCACTCCGTTCATCACCAAATCATACTGCTGGGAAAGGGCTTGGGAAGGGTTGCTGTCTAGCAACGGCACATCCTCCTCGCGCGGCGCCGTAAACGGGTTGTGAGTTGCCTGCCAACGTTTGTCTTCGTGTCTATATTCTAACAGAGGAAAATCGGTTATCCAGCAAAAGGCCTGGGCCGCCTGGGGACGGTGGCCCAAGAGAGCCGCCCATCTTTTTTGAAGCTCGCCCAACACCCGGTTCGCCAAGTTGGGTTCCTCGGCGCAGATGAACACCAAATCGCCGTTTTGATGTTCTTTTAAAAGCGCTTCCTTTTCTTGGACCGAAAAATATTTTTCAACCGGAGACTCCATGGCTTTGCCGTTAAACTTAATCCAAACCAAGCCTTTAGCGCCGATGGCTTTGGCCTCCTCAACGCTTTTATCAAGCTGATGCCGTGGCGCTGTTGCGCCGCCGGGGATTTTAAGACTCAAGATTGACCGGCCCTCTTTAATAGCCGAATCAAAAACCTTAAACGCGGTGCCGGAAAAAAGAGCGTTTAGATTGCGGCGCCGGTGCTCTCTAAAGCGAAGGTCCGGCTTGTCGCTGCAGTAATCAGCCATGGTCTGTTGATAGGTCAACCGTTCAAAAGGGGCCGGGATTTTAACGCCAAAAGCTTTCTCAAAACTAAAAACAATCAGCCGCTCGATCGTGCCCAGCACGTCCTCGCGGTTGACAAAGCTCATCTCCAAATCAATTTGGGTGAATTCCGGCTGACGGTCCGCCCTTAAGTCCTCGTCGCGAAAACACCGGGCGATCTGGAAATAGCGGTCCATGCCGGAAACCATCAGCATCTGCTTAAAAATTTGGGGTGATTGGGGCAGGGCGTAAAATTCGCCGGGAGACATCCGGCTCGGAACCAGAAAATCGCGCGCGCCCTCCGGGGTTGACTTGGTTAAAATCGGGGTTTCGATTTCCCAGAAACCTTCGCCGGACAAAAATTCCCGCGCCGCCAACACAAATTCATGGCGGACCCGCATCGCCTTGGTCATTTTGGGCCGCCTTAAATCAATAAAACGGTATTTCAGGCGCGTTTCTTCCCCCGCTTCAATGTCTTTGGACGCCACCGGAAAAGGGGCGGGTTTGGATCTGTTTAAAATTTCGACGCGATCAACCGAAACCTCGATCTGGCCGGTCGCGATTTCGGTGTTTTCGGTGCCAGGGGGCCGGCTGGCCACCGTGCCTTCGGCCAGCGCTACATATTCCAGCGCCAGCTCCTTGGCTGTTTGGGCGGCCGAAGGATCTTTAAAAACCAGTTGAACAAAACCCCGCCGGTCCCTTAAATCAATAAAAAGAACGCCGCCGTGATCGCGCACCGCATGAACCCATCCGGCCAAACGCACGCGCTTGCCAATGTCCGCTTTAGTTAAATCACCGCAGTAATGGGTTCTTAGCATGGCGAAGCAAGACGGGTCATGACTTCTTCGGGACTCAATGTTGCCTGGGAGCTATCCTGAAGATTTTTTAGCAAAACCTGTTTTTTGGAGAACTCGTCGTCTCCGATCATTAAGGCATATTTCGCCCCGGACTTTCCGGCTTGGCGCATCTGGCTTTTAATACTGTCCGTTGCGGATGAACAAAACACCGAAACCCCTTTTTGACGCAAACGCTGGGCCAGCCCGAATCCATACTCCACCGCTTTAGGTCCGGCTTTGACAAAAACAAGAAACGCCGCCTGTTCTTTTAAAGGCGGCGAGGCCGGCGGTTTCTCTTTAAACCTGGCTTCAACCACACGGTCAACGCCCAAGGCAAAACCGGTGGCCGGGGTCGCGGGACCGCCCAACAGCTCGACCAAGCCGTCATAGCGGCCGCCCCCGCACACCGCGCTTTGCGAGCCCAAAACCGGGGAAGAGATTTCAAAAACGGTGCGTGTGTAGTAATCCAGCCCCCGGACCAAAGAAGGGTCATTGACGAATGTCAAACCGCAAGCGCCCAATAAATCCTCCACGATCCGGGCGTGAGCCTGGCAGGCCGCGCAAAGTTGAAACGCCGGCGCTTGGGCGCGGACCTTTTCGGAACATTTCTTGCAATCCAAGCAACGCAACGGATTCTTCTGGTGCCGGTTCTGGCAATCCTCGCACAATTGAGAGATCATTTGGGCCAAAACGGTTTCCAGTTTCTCCCGATAAGGGCCGCGGCATTCGGGGCACCCGATGGAATTTAATGACAAGCGAAGATCGGACAATCCAAAACTTTTAAAAATTTCCCAAGCCAGTGTAATGATTTCGGCGTCGGCCAGCGGGCCGGGATCTCCGAAAACCTCGAAACCAACCTGCTCAAACTCCCGGTAGCGCCCGGCTTGAGGCCGCTCCGCCCGGAACATGTTGGCCACATAAAAAAGGCGGCAATTTTTTTCCTTCTGGTGCATGTTGTTTTCAACGTAGGAGCGCACCACCGAAGCCGTGCCCTCGGGACGAAGCGCCAACTGGCGCTCGCCGCGGTCTTCAAAAACGTACATCTCTTTTTCCACAATGTCGGTCGTTTCCCCGACACCGCGCTTAAAAAGCCCGGCTTCTTCGAAGGTCGGAATTCTGATTTCTCCGAAGCCCCATTGCGCGGCCAAGCGGCGGGCGATCGCCTCCAAACGAACGTATTCCTCCACCAACGGAGAAAAAATGTCCCTTGTCCCGCGCACCGCCTGAAACATTCCGTTATTATAGGAGTCTTGGAGTCCAGGGACGAGTTTCACTTAGCGTCTTGGCAAACCTGTGAATGATAGTTATTCACAATATGAATAACTATCATAAGCGCCGCCTTGGAATTTAACTAACCGTCGATAAAAACAGAGGGATTAACGTGAAAACGCCGCGATAAGTTCTGAATCTGATGAACATTGAGCTTTCTTTTTCCGTGAAGAATATCGGAAACTACGGATTGTCCGCCCAAATCATCCGCAAGATCGGGCTGGGTCAAATTATGCTGTTCCATTAAAAAGGACAGCGCGTCGCGGCCTGTTGCTTTGTTGTTATAAATTAATTTTTCGTAATGCTCTAAATGAATAGCCAACTGCTCCGCATACTCCTGAAGAGCGGCCTTGCGATCCTTGCTCCTCTCATTGTCAATGGAATTTAAAACAGCCTCCAACACCTTCACATAAGCTTCATGCAGCGCCTTTGAAGTAACGACCATCGGTGGCGCCTCCTTGCAAAGCTCCGACAGAAACTTTGTTTTGCGCGTAGGATGCGGCCGGTATTTTTTAATCTCGCGTTTTTATATCCAAGTTTATATCAAATTTAGTATTAGTTAGTATTTTATACTAACTTATGATAATATTGATATATATGGATCCACGTACAAATCCTTATGCTCCTGGAGCTGGCACTATACCACCCGAGCTTGCAGGTCGAGATGAAGTCATCGAGAAGGCGGCCATAGCGCTGGATCGTTGTCGTAACGGGCTCTCGTCGCGCGGTCTTCTGCTGGTTGGACTTCGTGGTGTTGGTAAAACAGTGTTGCTAACGCGCATATCGCAAGAGGCTGAGGCTCGAGGCTTTATTGTGGTTTCAATTGAAACGCCGGAGAAGCGTTCTCTTCCAGCGTTGATCATACCCGCCCTGAGATCCGCTTTGCTTAAACTCGATCGAATAGCCGTCGCAGGGGAATTAGGCAAGCGAGCATTGCGAGTCCTAGGCGGATTTGTCGGAGCAATGAAGGTTAAATATAAGGACGTGGAGTTTGGAGTGAATCTAGAACCTGAGGTTGGGATAGCCGACTCGGGAGACCTCGAACATGATTTGACGGCGCTTTTTTTAGAAGTCGGCTCTGCTGCAAAAGAAAAAAAGACGGCCCTTGTGCTTTTTATAGACGAGATTCAATATATCGAAGAAGAACAATTCGCTGCCTTGATCATGGCTTTGCATAAATGTACACAAAGCCAGCTTCCAGTTACACTGATCGGCGCTGGCCTGCCCCAGCTTGTCGGCCAAGCTGGACGCGCAAAATCTTACGCTGAAAGATTATTCGAATACCCCCAGATCGGGCCGCTTATCAAATCCGCAGCCAGAGAAGCGCTTGTGGCACCGGCTGCAAAGCTGGGTGTTAGATATGAGGATAAAGCGCTGGAATATATTTTGTCTCAAACAAAAGCTTACCCGTATTTTTTGCAGGAATGGGGTAAGCATAGCTGGTACTGCGCGAAGCAATCTCCGATCGTACGCAAAGATGTTCGGTCTGCAACCGAAATGGCTATTGCAGACCTAGATGCCAGTTTTTTTCGAGTGCGCTTTGATCGTTTGACTCCAGGAGAAAAGAAGTACTTGCGCGCTATGGCAGAGATTGATCCTAAACATTGCAGGTCCGGTGACATCGCGCGTCTTTTGAAAAAAGAGGTGCAATCTGTGGCTCCCACGAGGGCGACGTTGATCGCCAAGGGGATGATATACAGCCCGTCTCATGGAGAGAATAGCTTTACGGTTCCTCTATTCGAAGATTTCATGAAGCGAGTGATACCGGATTTTAAAGCTACTGTTGAAAATTCTTAAATAAAAAACGTTACTTAATTCCGGCCCCTGTCTTGGCCTGGTTATTTCGAGCTTCTTCGATCAGGGACAAAAGGTGGGCTTTCCAGGCTTTAAATTCCTGGGAATTGGTGTCGATGGGTTCTCACCCATTGGCTGGGGTCTGCTACCAGGGAAACCGGTTCCTCCCTGGATGGGACTTACGCCCATTGGTTCAGTGTAGCTTTCATGGCGCGCCATGACCAAAATTTCTACCATAGTCCCCAGGGAGATTGTTCGAGGCGAAATGGTGCCAGGCACCAAATGGCCCAAAACACCCATTTGGTGCCTGGCACCATTTGGGACAAAGGGGACGTCCCTATTTATTGATCAGGGATAGGATGTGGGCTTTCCAGGCTTTGAATTCCTGGGAGTTGGTGTCGATGGGTTTGAGCCATTGGACGCGCTTTAGGGTTTCACGCCTAACTTGTTCAAAGCGGTCGCATCCTCCGAAGCCGAATGTGACGGCATAAGTTCCGGGAATAAGCAGGATATTGAATCCCTCGGAATCAAACCTCAAGGCGGGTATGTTGCCCACGCTGACGTCTTTTTTTGTTTCGATAGGTCCGAAGCGGTCAATAAAATATTTTTTGAATTCTTCTTCGGAGGAATAAAACATTATGTTCAACAATGGGTCAAACATGCCCGGAGCATTATGAGGCTCTTCGGGGCAAAGCTCACCCAAATCTCCTTGAATATCCAGCGCCGCGCTCGCTGGACTCCATCTGGGTTTAATGGTTGCCCCTTTCACAAAGTCCACGCGCAGAGGATAAATGTCGCTCTGGTAAAAGCGAGGTTCGGTGGATTTATTCTCTTGTTGTGTTTTGGAGCAGCCGAGAAACAGGGGGGGTATTAAAAAAATAAAAAGAGTCGGCTTAATATATTTTTTCAGAATTTTCCCGGCTTCGTCATTGCGAGCCCCGGGCGAAGCAATCTCATCAAAAGAATCCCTTTTTATGAGATTGCCACGGGCACTTCGTGCCCTCGCAATGACGGACGCGGGAAATTTGCAATATTTTTTCATGGTTTTTGATCCCTATGTTCTGGCTGCTCAACCCTGGAGAGCCAGGGATTCATGAAGGCGGCGCCCAAACTTTTTTCTCCGGGCATTGTGGCTCGGGCAATAAAGTGACGGATTGCGTCAGTATTGGGTTGAATAGGAGGAGTGCCTGTGGGTTCGTTTGTTTTTTGATCGTAATTAGGATAACCAATTGCTAAAAAGTAAGCTTGCCTGATGTCGTAGTATCGTTGTTGTTGTTGCACTGGGCTGCACGCCTTTCCCTCCGCCTCACACACGCTCTTGTCCCCCGTGCCGTTTTTTAACGCTCTCATTCTGTCATTTTTCTCCGGGTGCACCTCGATTGTTCCCCAGTGCAGATGGGCGCCTGTTTCTTGGCCGCGGGAGGGGTGGCCGTAAATCTTTCCGGTGTTGCCCACCTTGCCAAGGGGATCGCCGGGTTTGACGGTTTGTCCGGGGTAGACATAGATGCCGGATTCACAGTTTTGGTCCATGCCGTGGCGGCAGTCTTTGCCGTCAATGGGGCCCACGATTTCGTCATGTTTGACCCTCTTTTCCCCTTCCGTGGTAAGGGCGGTCCATTGATCTCCATTGACGGTCGCTATTATTCCGGTCTTGATTTCACTCTTCTCCCCTAGGTGCTGGAAAACGTTTAATCGGGTGGTTTCGCCTTCGGGTTGCAATACAATCACGTTGCCCAGGCCCGTGGTGATATCGCTTTTTCTTTGAGTTTCTTCATCAGTTGATTTCAAGCTCTCTCCGGTCTGGTAGTATCCGGCAAACAGAACCTTGCCGCCGGTGGCGCTCACCACCGCCGCTCCCCGGGGAGTCTGGATGTCGAGACCTGCGTGATGGTAAAGGGAATTATTGGAGGCTCTGCGCTCACGCAGAAAACCGGAGGTGGTTTGGGTTTCCGATGTTGCGGGATTATTTCTGTCTTTGCCGGCAGGCGGGGGCGGGGTCCAGAGCGTGAAAGGAATCTCTTTAACAAAGTCTCCGGTTTTAAGGAGTTTGTTGATGGCGGTCCGGTCATTGGGGAATCTCTTATCGGACCCTTGATTATTGGGCTGACAGTTGCCTTCAATATCGCAGGTTTCCTCCAAGAGCGCGGCGCCATTGACATATCTGATCCGGCCGGGCTTGTAGTGACCACTGGTCATGTCCTGGGTCAATTCCGTTCTTTTTTGATCAAGAGCTTTCATTTCTTGTTCAGTTAGGGTCGGAGCGGATGCTGTTTTGGGTTGGGGTTCCTGTTGAGATGAAGGGGTCTGAATACTGGCAGAGGAGTCTTGAAAGGGACTGGATGACTGGGAGCCGTAATCTTCTCCAGAGGAACCCCCTGGTGTTCGGGATGGGGAAGCGGATTTGTTTTTCTTGATCAAATGCTTCATTAAGCTAATGGGCATCTCCAGCACCTGCAGGCCAGAGTAGCCCGCCAGGGTTTTTCCCAAGCCGGTGGAGAGTCCCGGAAGGTTAAAGGGAAGGGAGAAGGGTAGGCCCATTAGTCCCAGGGTGTTCAGGAGAAACAGAACGCTGGCGGCTTTGGCTGTCAGATAACCCAGAAACCACAGAGCCCTTCGCTCCGGATGATTCTTATCCTTACTGGGGGTCTTAAGGAATCCGAAGGTAAACAGGGTCTGAAACAATCCAAATGTCATGGGTCCTAAAAGGGAACTAAACAAAAGGATTCCCAGACCGGCCAGGCCGATCGTTGTAATTAGACCCCAGCTCCAGCTGGAAAGGTAGACTTCCTTGGTGGCGATGGCCAGGCCTTTCATCATGGCCAGAACCATGGCTCCCCCGGCTGCGACCTTTCCCAATCCTTCATAAATATCAATAAAAGCTTCATCCCCGTCTTTAGGGTTCCAGGTTGAATTGGAACCCCCGCAGTTGATACAGGTTCCGGAACCCTTGTCACTGTCACCCCCCGAGGTCTTGGGCGTGTCCGGAGGTCCCTCTTTAGTGACCTTGCAAGGCTTGCCTGAATTAATACAGCCCGGGTCCTGGGATGGAGACATCTCAAGATGAACGGGCATGGGTTCGGGATCGAGGGCCGGAGTTTCAGAAAAAGAAGATTCAAAGAGCCGGTCGGCTTGGTGTTTGGCTTGGGAGGCGTTGGAATTAAGGTCGGAACTAATGGAATCAAGGGACCAGGAAGGAAGGGAATGGAAGAGAAGAATTAGGGAAAGGGATATGGACAGCAGTTTCTTTGGCATAACAATGCCAACCGGCGCGGCTCCCTTGTCCCTCGAGAGTTGACTCAACCACTGTGCGCTGTAAGCGCACAGGATGGGTCGCCGCCTAAAGGCGGCTTAAGACATCCCCCTCGTACAATTT
>JACQJO010000085.1 GCA_016205025.1 Elusimicrobiota bacterium | reverse complement strand
TATTTGACCATTTGTATCACGCGTTGGACAAATTCTACGCTGATGAAAAACGCGCATGGCCGTGTTCACATGCGGCGTTTGTTGGGTCGGCGTAACCCATGACTTCGATGGATATAAACGGATGTTTTTCACCGGGAACTACTCTACTAACACGGAAATTCCTATCTCTTATCCTGCTACTTAGCGCGTCCAACAGCTGGGCCGCGCGCCTTCAACCCGGCCTGGCGCCCGCGCCTGTCTCAATTCTTGGGCCAGGACTTGAAACTCTTCAGAAACTCCAGCAAACTGCGGAGGGAATATACGAACGCGGCAAAAAAGATCCGCGCGCCGGAAGATACGCCAAAAGCCTGCGGCTCGATATTAATGGCGGACCACTGGAAAGCCCGAACGCTCGAACAACTATTTCTATCGCCACAAAAGTCAAATTCACCGTTGACCCCTTTGCTTACCCCAACAATAGGGTCCGGCCAATGAGGCATGAAGGCGCTGTCCTGCGGCCCCCATTGCCCCATGAAATTCGAGTTGATCCCTCTCTGTTCAATTCCCTTGTTATTAGGTCAAGCCAGAAGGGCCGAGGATCTCTCACCGCAATCATCAAACTCTTTAAGGTTGTGGGCCGGCCAGGCACGGTTGGCGCCTATATTGCCCCAGGTGTCATTGAAAGCGTTAGACCCAGCCGGCTGCTGGCCCAACGGCTAAGCCGGTTTCTCCCAACCGAGACGAGCCTGGAGCAATATTACGCCAGATGGCTCCGGGGTGCCGTGATTACCGCCTCAAGAAGATAAAGTAGTTCTACAGCCGCATTTTCCCCGTCATCCCGCCACAGGGCGGGATGACGGGGAAAATGCGGCTGTAGAAATAATTACTTTCTATGATTTAACAGTTTTAATGAGATTGCTTCGTCGCTCCGCTCCTCGCAATGACTATTCATCTCAACCGCTCTCTAATCCACGCTCCACGCTCCACGCTCCACGCTGCCAAAAATGGATCGAGGTTGATTTGGATGAGTTAGCGGAAAACGCCAAAAAAATCAAAAAGGAAGCTGGGGCGGGTGTCAAATTCCTGGCAATCGTAAAATCCAATGCTTACGGACATGGCCTTGAAACCATTAGCCGGAAACTGGCCAATGAAAAACTCTGCGACGCGCTGGGCGTCTGGTCTTTAGCGGAAGCCAAAAGAGTCCTGGACGCGAGCCTGGGCAGGATGCCGCAGGTTTCTGTCCTGACGCCGGCCCTGGAACCGGCCGAGACGCTATTGCCATTAATTAAGAAAAAAACCTGGCTCAACCTGGACCGGCCAGAACTCATCAAAACCTACGGCCAAGCAGCTCAAAAAGCCAAAAGCCGCGCCCAGATTTTTTTGGATTTAGACTTTGGCCTTGGGCGATGGGGCTGCCCGCCCAGAGAAGCCCTCTCGCTGGCCAAAGAAATCCTTAACCAAAAATGGCTCGATTTAACCGGCGTTTCCACCCACATTGATTACGTCCCCGGACTGCATAGAACAGAAGCCGAAAATAAATTAAAAACTTTTCGGGCAACAGCTAACGCGCTGGAAGGCCTGGCTCAAAAAAAATTGATTAAAACCTGCGCCAATACCTCCGTTTTCCTTGATTTTCCCGAATGGCGCCTGGACATGGCCAGAATCGGCAATCTCCTCTATGGAATCAACCCCACCAAAACCCCCTTTCCGGTAAAAAATATCTGGTCATTTAAAGCGAAAATTCTGATGACCAAAAAAATACGGCAGGGAGAAACCGTGGGCTACGGCAACGAATTTTTAGCCGCCCAGCCGATGCGGATCGGTTCAGTGGCGGTCGGGTTTGGAGACGGCTTAACCATGGAGCCGGCGCACAATTTTATTGGACTTGTGTCCGCGCGGCGGTATTGGGCTAAAGCCGGGACCAAGGAGCTTGCCATCATCGGCCGGGCCGGCCTTGGGCATGCCTTGCTGGATTTAACCCATGCTCCTGAACTTCAGGCGGGCGACATCGTTGAGCTTCCGGTCAGACGCACGGCAGCTTCAATGGATGTGCCGAGAATTTATAAAAAGTAGGGACAGACACTACTTTTTTAAAAAAGTAGTGTCTGTCCCTACTTTTATATTCTTTCGATCTTGACGACCTTCACGGTCAGGGGGCCGCGGGGAAGCTGAATCGTCACCTTTTCCCCGACCTTGTGACCCAAGAGACCTTGGGCAAGGGGGGCGTGGACCGATATTTTCCCCTCCCCGGCGTCCGCCTCTTCAGCGCCCACGATGGCCCACTCTTGGGATTCCTTGCCGGGCAGTTCTTCCAAAATGACTTTGGTTCCGATGCGGATTTCGCCGTTGGGGATTTTAAGCTCGTCAAAGAGGCGAGCGGATAAAAGTTTCTGTTCCAACTCGGCGATTCGCCGCAGAGTGTCGGCCTGGCGGGCTTTGGCCGCGTGGTAGCCGAAATTTTCCTTTAAATCACCTTGGGAGGCGGCTTCCCCGATTTCTTCGGAAAGACGGACTTTCTCCTTCTTTAGTTCTTCTAATTCCTTGCGCAGTTTTTCAAAACCCACGCGGCTAAGATAGACTTCAGGCATGGGTGTAGTATACAGGATACAGGGGGGGATCAATGCCAAAATAAAATCAGTAATCCTAAACAAACACGATAAAAAACAAAAATGCCGGCACTTTTGGTCTTGAGATAGCCGATTAAAAACTGGATGGCCCAAAAGCCTGACAGCGCAGCCGCCAAAACTCCGATCAAAAAAGGACCGTTCATATCCGCCAAAGACAAATCTTTAAACTTCAGAAGACCGGCCGCCAATACGATCGGGGTCGAAAGCAGGAACGAAAAACGGGCCGCGGCCTCCCGGCGAAAACCCAAAAATAGGGCCGCCGTGATCGTGATGCCGGACCTGGAAACGCCGGGAATGATAGCCAAAGCCTGGGCACAGCCGATAGCCAAACAGGGCCACAAACCCAAAGAATCCTCATTTTTGGATTTAGCGCCCACGCGATCGGACAACCCCAGCAAAAATCCTAATCCAATTAGGGTTAAGGCCATCATGCGCGGTTCTCGAAACAGCGTTTCGGCTTGATCTTCTAAAAAAATCCCGGCTAATCCGGCGGGGATGGTGGCCATGGCAATGTACCAGAAAAGTTTCGGTTCTCCCTTTTCATGAGATTGCTTCGTCGCTGCCGCTCCTCGCAATGACGAGCCTGGGGAAATTCTGGACCGGTGATCCTTGATCGCGTTAGTGATTAAGTTTAGCCAATCTTTCCAAAAATAGACTACTACCGCGATCAGGGTGCCCCAATGAAGGGCCACGTCGTAGGCAAGACCTTGGTAAGACCAATTTAAAAGCCGCGGCACAATGACCAGGTGAGCGGAACTTGAAATCGGCAGGAACTCGGTGAGTCCCTGAACAATGCCCAAAACGATGGATTGAAAATAGCCCATCGTTTGGACTATATCAACTAATTATTTCCAAACAAAAAGGGCGTTTTGGCCGTGGTTGACCTTGCGGATGGAGCAGGGTTTTCTATGGCTTTTTTGCCATAGACAATCGGACTTGGCGGACATTAAATCAGCCGGCAGCTGAAACGCCTTGCGCAACCCTTTCTGCTTTTGGTAGCTAAACTGCGCTATCTTCATAATCATAACCTCCACCCCAAGGGTACCCGGGACAGGCCATAAAAAATTGGGTCTTTAGGCCAAAAATAGGCCTTTTTTAGACCCAGGCCTTTTTGGGCCCAAGGTCCCTATCGCCATGGGACCAAAGTTCGATGCGGCGGGAGGGTGGCTGGGCCAAAATAAAAAGGATGTCTATTCTGGTTTTTCTCGTCTTAGGCCTAATGGTCAATGCTGTGACCGCAACCGGACCAGCTACGGCGCAATCGCCGCGCTTTATAGACGGCGGACAAAGCCTTGCCCTGCCCCCGGACAAACCCGTTCTTTTTGTGACCCATGGAACGGCAGGTTATGATTTCGGTTCGCAAGCCAAAAAAGGGATCGACCGGTTGGTTCGAGTTTTTAAAACCCAAAACTGGCCGGTTCTTTACCTAAACGACTGCTGTCATCCCAAAGAATACCCTCCTTATATGAAGGACTCCAAAGTTACGGCCGAGATCTGTTCAGATGATGGAAATCATAACGTCACTCCGGTTGGCCGGCACATAGTACTGACCGGGGGAAACTATGACGAATGCGCCCGGCGAACATTTACCAATGCCGTAAAAAATGGCTTCGCTTATCAGATCCGGCATAACCAAGCGCATCCCGTCCTGGTCGTTCATTACGTTTTAGATGCTCTTTATTCGAAATGGGGCAATCTCAAGGAGGAGCTTGAAAAACACGGAATTGATTTCAATGACCCAAAATCTTATTTACTGGCCAGCCAGCTTTTAAGGCAAGGTTTTCCGTGGCACGACGAATCCTACCGGACACAACTGTATTATGAAAATCTGTTTCTCGAAACGACCGGCTCAAACAACGAAAATAGCCCGCTGTTGATCATTCGGCTGACAACATCCGAAACGCTTGAAAAAACCGTGCCGTTATTCTGGGAAAGATAGGAACTAATTCTCTAACCAAACAGGCAGAATCTTGCCTCCAACAACCTCAAAGGGAGGCACGGAGGCGCCCAAGTCAAAAAAACCAATCCAAGCGGGCTGGGCTCCAAGCCCGGCCCAGCACAGTTCATCGGCTCGATTTCTGGAAAAACCGAGGTGCTCCCTAACGGAATCCCACTCCGCCACTTCTTCCTTTTTCTTCTTCTTACCCTCGTCTTTATTTTTCTTCTCTTTTTCGCCCTTGAGTATCCGTTCCAGGCATGGCGGCAATTTACCGTCCTGATTGATCTTGCTGTCCTGAAAAGTAAAGTATTCCAGCTTGGACCAAAGGCGCCCGTGGGGCGAGGCCTTGTTGTTTAACAGCTTGGCCACATCGCCGGCGGAGCTTATTATCAGAGGAGAACCCTGAAAATTACCGCATTCGTAAGCGAACTCCGCCGCAAGCCGCCCCAAACTCGTATTACAAACCACTTCCTGGAAACTGCCGACAACCAACCGGTAGTAGCCTTTCTTGAGTTCCTGCAAAAGGCCCACGTCATTTTTAGGATTCTTCTTAGGGATATTAAGCTCATATTCTGGCGCCAGCCCAACCGCGGCTGCCTGCCTAGAGCGCTGCTCCTCCTGAATAGGTTTGAGCTTAACAACAATCTTGGTTAAGTCCTTGCTGTCTGTTTTTGCGATCTTGATCACAGAATACCGCCCATCCTTCTTATTTTCTTGGGCGCCTTGAATTTTAAGTTCCGTGGGTATAGCCTGCAGAGAATGCGGGTAAGCATTAAGGTCAATTTCCGCTTTGGCCAGAGTCACCTGCTCAAAGGGATTATTGCTCATCATAAACAGATTAGAATAAAGCCAATAGGCTAACAGCCAGCTTCCCGCGGGACCGACAAAAACATTGTTTACATTGACCAGGTGAGATTCGCCGCTATCCGTTTTCCACTCCAGCTTAGCGCTGGCATGAATATTGGTGGAAAAACCCCCATAAGAACCGCCCGTTGTGGCATCCCGCTTGATCAACATAGCCGCGTGGTAGGGCAAAAGAAAAGGGTGCTGGATCACACTAAAAGAAATTTCGCGCTCCACCACTCCTTCGCGCTTGAGGCGAACGACAAAAGGGGACAGCGCGGGCAACGGGCCGGGTTTTCCGCTAATGCCGGATGAGTCGTCATAATCAATGACGCCCAGGGGGGAAACCACCTTCTCCGGGATAACACTGGGCCGCATAATATTGGAGGCCACATGACCCGTTTGCGAGGTGAACACAGGAAGGCTGGTTGGTCCTAGGTTCAAAAAGGGATGGCCAAAGGCATAAATACGGCCGTCCTTGATGGTGGTTAAGGTTCCGAAAGCCGTGATAGCAATCCCATGGCCCACCACCAAGGGAACGGCGATGGGTGATCCGGGTAAAGGCAGTTCGGAGGGCCCGGTTAACGCGGCGGACCCAGCGCCGGAAACAGCTTGGTTTTCGAAATAATTGGCCGCGTCAATGGAGCCGAACGACATCAACAAATCGTAAACATTGCCATTGTGCTCAATTTTTTGAGGTTTTAAGGTTAGGTGATCGGGGTCAAGGCCCATGTTGCGCACATTGATTTGGGTTTCATTAAACGCGGCGGCCAGGGAATCGTAATTATTTTTTGTGTAAGCCTCAACCACCGCGCTCCAGGCATCATGACGCGCCGAAGCAACGCTGCGCGGCGCTTGACCGCCCCCCTTGCCGCGCTCATACATGTCGCCAAAGTAGGTGGCGCCCGCAATCGGCTCCTTAACGCCCAAGAACCCAAAGGAAACGGCGCCCGCCAAACAACTGCCGTCCTTTTCATCGCTTCCGTTTTTATAAAGATACAAAGGGCTTCCGCTCATCCCGCCAAAAACACCCTTGTTCACTAGTTCCCCTTCACCTAAGAACCGGACCCAGAAAGTCCGCGAACCCAGCCCCAGCACCTCATCCCAAGGAAACAGCACGCCAAAATCAAATCGAGTTCGTTGAGTGCCTTGGAGGCCGGTAAATCCGAATCCTCTTGCGTCTCGTTGGATGGCGTCAAAAGAACATATATCGGAAGATTCCTGCGCGCCGTTTAAACCTTGAAACTCAACCGGTTCTTGGCTATAGCCTGAACCGGAAAATCCCAAGGCGCCCGCGATGTAGAAGATGCAAATAAGAACTCCCCTTTTTCTCATGTTTTCACCCGCCTTTTAAACTCTCGCCAATCCATCCGTCGCTGACACGACCCCTCATTTTTAACGTCAAGGTCAAATCAAAACTAGGGTCCTGGGGCCTACTGAAACTTGGGTCGAAAGTTTTGACATCGAAAATTTTGACACCGAAAGTTTTTGTTTTGTTTTCCCTATTGTCGCGGTTTTCCTTTTCCTTTAAGCTATGGAGGCATGTCCATGTTGTTTGGGTATAAATTAAAGCTTTGCTACACTTGCCGCGTGGGATTTCAGAGCGCTCGCCGTTTAACGATTGCGGTCTTACTCCTTGCCTCGAGCGACTTCCTACAGGCTGAAACCGTCCATCTCCTGCAAGCCAGTCTGCTGGGAGGGCAGCATTTCTTTGAAGGCGAGAATAGTTCTTTGGCCGGCAATTTCAATATCTTTTATTCTCCCACCTATACGCTGTCTGAAAAATGGACTTTGGTGGGCATCTACCAGGGTACCTACCGCGGCACCAAAGAGGTTGCGGATTTAGCGGGCGGCGGAACTCTGTTTCGGGAACTGGCCAACAGCCGCGTGGGCGTGCGCGCCATCCGCAAGCTTTCGGACAAATGGTCTATTAAGGGCATGGGGGGCGGCAAGACGGAACTCTTGAAAGAAACCAAGGATGAAACCTGGATGAAGGGGCTCTTCGATTACCGCAAGGCAGACGCCGGGCTGGAGGTAGAACGCCGCATTGAGAAAGGCAGTGCCGTGCGCTTAAACTACAGCTATTTCGGCTTGTGGTTTCCGAACTATGAGTCGCTCGAATCCAAAACCAATCTGGGCCGGGAGCTGGCGGGCAAGGATACCCTGGACAGTTCCAATCACCTGGCCACCCTGGAATGGGAAATGCCGGTTAATGGGTTGGGTTCCAACCCAACTATCATCAATCTAAGCGGCTCCAACCTTTTACGCCATTACCCCGACCAAAGAACTCTTTTGGCCTCGGGCAACTACTCCACCACCAAACGAGAAGACAAAACAATTTATGCCGGCTTAAATATTAAACGGCCGTTTGCCCTAGGAGCCAATTGGGGCGCGGTTCCGTTTGTGGGAACGGACTGGGCCCAAAGCGATTCCAACCAGAGCCATCAAGACGCCAATCTGGCCAAATTTCTGCCCAATTATTACGACTATTCGGAACTGCGGCCTTCGGCCGGAGCATCCTTTATATGGGGCAATGACCCAAAAACAGCCAAAATTTTCTCTTTTTCCTCATGGTACGCCAACCGGCAATATGACCAGCGGTTGGCTCAAGATGTCAATGGCAGTTACCTGACTGAAAAGGTCTGGTTAAAAAGCCTGGGCGTCTCCCTTTCGGCCAGTTGGCCGGTGGGCACCCAAGGCACTTCCCTGCGGGCTCTCGTTTCCACCGTCAGCCAGGACTCCAACATGAAATATGAAGCGGTCTATCGCTACAACTTCTCCAGCGCCAACTATCTCCTAGGATTCTCCTGGGAACTCAAATAAAAACAGTTCGCCCCTCCTGCCTATTCTAGGGACTAAAGTCCTGTTTTAAATAGGGACTTAAGTCCCATATACTCCCCAAAGTGTGACTAAAATCCCATTGAATCAGTAGGGTTGGGGGGTTAGAGTAGACCTGTAGGTTCAAAATCGTCTTATAGGGGAGGGGATTTAACATTCGTTTACTACTGGCGGCGATTGTAATGGTGGGTGGATCCGCCCTGTGGGGGGAGCCGGGCGGGTCCGTTCAACTCGAAATCCTGGCGGGCCGAGTCCAGGTCTTGAAAGCCGGTCAAGCCCAATGGACCGAAGCCGGCGCAAAGGACACCTTGGCCATCGGCGACCGAATCCGCACCTCCAACAAAGCCAAAGCCCGGGTCACCATGCCGGATAACTCCACCATCGAAGTTGGTCCTTCTTCTATCTTTCTTGTTGATTTCATGGAACAGGGGGAGTACCGGTTCAAGCTCAATTTGGGAACGATGCGGGCCTGGGTTAAAAAACTTCTGTCGCGCCGTTTCTCCGTCATTACGCCCACCGCGGTCTGCGCGGTCCGGGGCACCGAATTTATGGTTGACGTTGACCAAGAGGGAATATCCAAGGTATCCCTTCTGGAAGGATTGCTCGCGGTGAGCGACCTTAAAGGCAACGAGATGACGCTTTATCCCGGCGACGCGGTGGAGGTGACGAGAGACGCCATTAAGACCACGGATGAAGGCCAACAAAGCTCGCTCCAACAGCAACAAGATTTAAAGGCCCTGGCCCAGCGCGAAGTGTCGGCCGACATGTCCAAAGAAGAGGTGATGTCCGCGGCGGCCGAAGAATTAAAACTGGCCGAATACCAGCTCGGCAAAGTGATGGTGGACGTATTCGGCAAAAGAGTGCGGCTGGAAGAATATGTGTTTAAACCGCAAGCCGACCAGATGAAGTTCGTGGTTTTAAACGAACGCGAGGAGAGATTTGATTACTTCTTTTATCTGGGAACTTTCAACCAGGCCCTGCCCAACGATATCGGCCAGGCCATTTTGCAGTTAGGCGGGGGTTTGACCCAGCCGGATTACTATCTGACCGCTTTCACCAGTTACCGCTCCAACACCATGGACAACATGACAGAAGCCGCTTCGGGCGGGCATTTGGTGGACGTGGGACCGGCGGGCTCCAACGAAGTGACCGAAATTTTTGATGCCAACGCCAATAAGGCAGTAACGCTGGCGGTTTCGGATCATTTTTACAAAACATTCTTTGACAGCTACGCTTTAAGCCTCAATGGGGTCAATAAAATTTGGCTGGATACCTCCGGCCTTTCGATTTCCGGCGCAGGCGCGTTTCAAGGAAGAATCCAGTCCCTGGCTCATGAAGACGTTTCCTGGCAGTACGCCGGCGGCTCCGTGTCCCCGGTCGTTCTGGGCCCTTCCTTTTATAAGGGCGACATGCGCTACACCGTCCGGGACAACTTCGCGGACGGCACCTTCCTTAGTTACGACATCTATTTAATTGACGACCAGGGCGAACTGCTTAAATCCTCCGATTTCGCGGGCCAAACCTCGGGCGGCGGCTTGAAAGAAAAGATGCTCAATTGGAATTACCAGGAAGTCATCACCGCCACCGAATTCGGCGGACGCAAAATCGATCTCGTCGTTGATCCCAAAATTTTCATCCAAATGGGGCAGACGAATGCCAATTAAAAAGGTTTTTTCCTTTTTCACCTTTTTCACCTTTTTCACCTTCCCTTTATGGGCTTTAAAATTTATTTCCACCAATACCATTGACAGCGTCTACGAGGAGTTCCCGCAAGACTTATTTGTGGAAAACGTGACGAACCCCAATGTGTATATGGTGGGCTACAGCACCACCAGCACGGATAAAGCGGTTAAAATCTGGAAAAAAGATTCCAGCGTCGACATCGCCACCTTCACCATCGACAACCCCAGCGACGATGACTTTGCCTTTGGCATTATCAAAGACTATAACGGCGACCTCAGGATTGGTGGCTACAGCTGCCCAACCGCTGGCGGTGACTGTCGGGCCAAACTCTGGAAAATGACCCCCTCGGGAACGAATGTTTCCGCAGGCTCGGTCGGCATTGGCGGCAAATCGCTCTTCATTAAATCCGTAGCCGCCGAAAGCGGCGGTGGTGGTGTCTGGGCAGCTGGTTTTGTGCAAAACGGCGCGATGGATGACGACGTAAAAATATGGAGGTTTAATTCCGCCGGAGAAGCTATCTCCACGACTACCATAGGAAACACGGGCGCCGATAAGGAAGACAGAGCGGAGGATATCGCCTATGATGGCTATAACTCCTACGTCTGGGTTGTCGGCTACAGCTCCAACGGGATAACAGGAAAAGATTTCACGCTTTGGAGACTCAACACATCCGGAACCGTTCTTTCATCCACCACCATTAACAACGGACCGCTCGATTTCGGCCGGGGCGTTGCCGTTGACCCTTGGGGCAATGTTTGGGCTGTTGGCGATTTTTACAACGGCAGTAATTACGACATTAAGGTGTTCAAATTCAATTCTTCGGGCCAGCTGATTCAAACAACCGTCATTGATAAGGGCGGCGATGACTTTAGCGATGATCTAACAGTAGAAAACTCCAGCACCGTCTGGGTTGTTGGCCGGACATTGACCAGCGATCTTGACGTGGCTATCTGGAAAATCCACAGCTCGGGTCAAATTCTATCCACAACAACCATAGACAACGCGGGCAGCAACACCGACGTCGGCACCGGCATCGGATTCGATATTGACGGCAATATCTGGGCCGCGGGCTACTACTACCCGCCGGCCAGCCAGGATAATAAAGCCCGGCTCTGGAGATTTGAGGAACCGCCTATCAAACTCGTTATTGATGGTCCTGCTCTAATAGTTGTCGGCGAATGCCGCTGGGTCACCATCTTCGCCAGAGACAACGCCGACGTGGACCGAAAAATAGGTTCCTCTCCAAAATATATCAATCTATCCGACCCGGGTGACGATGCCAACGACGGCAACTTTTACTATCCAACTTGCAATCCCGCTGACCAAATAACAATAGCCACGATGTCCGCTTTTTCCATGTCAGCCGGTTTCTTCTATAAAAAGCTCTCAAGCGACAACAGCATATCCCTGCAGGCCGTGGACCCATCAAGTCCGCCGCCACCTGCGCTAACCACAGCCAATAAGCCCATTCAGGTCTTCGTAACGCCGGCCATTGAATCTCCCAATCTAAGCACCTACACCTACCGGCCGCAGATTTTTGGAAAAACCTGCCAATCCTGTTCACAGGCTAGAGTTCGCATTGTCAGGTCATCGGACAGTTACGCCTGGGACGGGGCCAATTTCACTTCCTACACCAACTGGCTCAACGCCAATATCACCGGGATCGACTGGAACTATCCGGATTACCAAAATGTCGCACTGCAAAACGGCACCAGCTATTTCGTAGAGATGCAGGAATACGCGGGCGCTTCCTGGAGCGGCTCCACCTTCTCGATAGTTTTCACCTACAGTGCCGGGGGCAGCGCCAACGATCCGGCTCCTTCTAACGTGATGGTCACGGGCGTCACCACGGGAACAATCAGCGCGTCTTGGACGGCGGGCTCGGCCAGCAGTTATGTCGCTGTTCTGGCCAATGATGGCGCCTTCACCTCCATCTACTCTTCGGGCACCACGCCAGTGGCCGCGGGCGCCACAACGTATTTCAACTTGGCGGCGGACTCCACCTATTATTTTAGGGTTAAAAACTCAACGCATACCGACGCCAGTTACAGCAACCCCATCTCCACCAAAACCGCCAAAATCCCTCCACCTCCATCGGTTGAAAATGTCCAATTTACCGCTGTTAGCTCCAACAGTTTAACGGTAAGCTGGAATGTAATTTCCGGGAATTCCTATGTAGCGTATCTATCCAACGTTCCGGACTTCACCACAACCGTTTCTTTCGCCACATTGGCTCTGGATCAGGGAGCAACAACTTATTCTAATCTTGCCTCTAACAATAACTACTACTTTAAGGTTCGCATCTCAACACACCCCGACGCCAGCTACAGCAATCCTATTTCCACCACGACACTGCCTCCCTCCGGGGTTGACCAACCGCCTTCCAATGTCCGATTCGACACGGTATACACCAGTTCCTTAACAGTTAAATGGGACGGCCTTCCCGGCGTTCTGTATTTAGCCGCTTTAGCCAGGGATGCCGCATTCGCCGATATCGTTTCCTCCTATACACTGTCCTCCGCCGGCGCTTCAAGCCAAACCTACACCACGCTTTTAGACAACAGGGATCACTTATTTAAAATTAAAATCAGCACTCACCCGGATTCTCTTTACAGCGCTTCCATCACCACGCGCACTAAAAGTTTAGGCGGCGGCAATGATCCCACAATCACCAGTCCCGCGCCGGGCGCCAGCTACACCAGCCCTCCTTCGCTTAACGGAACAGCTCCTTCAGCCTATTTTGTGCAAATCCGCGTCGAACGGGCGGACGAATTTAGATGGGATCCCAATGATTCGGTTTTTAAATCAACAACGGGGTGGTTCTCCGCGGGAATCGGGCCCAACTGGACTTACGGCCTAGCTGTTGATTACACGCTCGGTCAAAACTTCCATCTGGATGTTCGCTCCGCCAATGACATTGCATTCATCAGCACGGCCAACGTCATTTCAGTCAATTTCACCTTTACGGGCAGCACAACAAGCGCGCCTAGCGCGCCTACCATCGCCGAACCGGCGGCTCTGGGGGTTTATTCGGTTCCTCCTCAAATTAACGGAACAGCGTCCGATGGCTCGGTGCAAATAAAAATCATCCGTCAATCAGATGGCGCCGGGTGGGACCCTTATAAGACCCCTTCTGATTTTATTGCGACTCCTCCCTGGCTCGCGGCCGGAGGCGCTCCAAGCTGGAGCTACAACAACACGCAGCCCAGCTATTCAAACGGCAACACTTACCGCGTGGAAGCTCAACGTTGGGATAGCGCCGCAGCTCGATGGTCCTCCATAGCTGTGGCCAGCTTCACCTTTTCGGCGGCCGCAACATCAACATCTTCGATTCCAAGCGGAGCCATCGCCTATCCTGTCAACAATCAGGTGATCAGCATTTTAAGCACCATTTCAGGCACCGCTTCCAATAACACCAGCAACGTGGCCCTGGTTTTAAAACAGTTTGATCCGCCGGGAAACTTCTGGAGCGCGGCGGGATTCACCGCCACTAACCCCGTCTTCGTTTACGCCTCCCAGACGTCCAGCGGCAGTTGGGCCAACTGGTCTTGGAGCGCGGGCGCGCCAACCACCAGCAATCTTTTACCGGGCACCACTTATCAACTGGAAATCAAGCTCTATGATTCCGCCAACGCCGTCTATCCGGGCCCGATAACCAACTTTTATTTCACCGGCACTGGCGGCACAGGCGGGGGTGGAGGCGGCGGCAATGCCGAAGGATTTATGGCCGCTTCCCCCTCCACGATCTTAACCGGCAACATCAACACCACCACATTCACCTACACCGTAACCGCCGGAACATTCGCGGCCAATGGCGCCATCCGGCTGGTTCTGCCCTCCGGCTTCTGGGCCTCGATCGGCGCCTCTCAAGCCGACGATGCCGGCTATTACAACGAGGTGTTCGCTTTCTCAACAATCACGGCTTTAAACGTCACGGCCAACCAAGATTACACCAGCAACCAAACTCATGTGACTGTTTCGGCGGGCCAATCTTTCTTTAAGGGACAAAAAATCAACATCGCCCTGCAAGACTATTACGGACCCTGTTTTTCCCAAGGCGCCACCTTCTACGCCCTGGTGGATTCGGCCGGCGCCGGCAACTTCCTACCCTTGCCCACCACCGCGCAGGCCCAAATCAATTTCACGGGAGGGACCGCGAACTGGTTGAGCCTGCCCTATGGAGCGACGCTTTTAGCTAACACCACAGCGCCGCTGGTGATTGAAGCGCGCGACTCCTGCTCCAACCCGGCTTCCCTGGCGGGATCGGTCGCGATTGTGGCCACCGGAACCCAATTGAACACCCAGACCTGGTTCTATGAAACGGACTCGGCAGTCAGCATGGCCGACAACTCCTCGATGACAGGGGCGGCCAATCCCTTGAGCTTCTCCATTGACAACACCAACCGCACCCTCTACGTCAAAAGCGCCAGCTCCGGCACTAAGCACATCCAGCTCTCTTACAACTTAAACGGCTATCCCTCTTACAGCAGTGCGCAGTTAAATATTCTGGCTTCAGGAGGAGCGGGAGGAATCTCCGGCGAAAAACTCCGGACCAATTCATCAAGCGCCACGGCGGCCCAGGTCACCATCACGCCGGACGGCGACGGCGTTGATGATATGGCCTTCATTGATTTTAATTTGGGCGATCCCAATATCGGTTGGACCGTTAAAATCGCCACGCTCGCTTTCAGCAATCCGGCCAGCTCCCAAGCCGTTGTTTGGAGCTTCTCCGGCTGGGGCCAGCCCTACCAAGGCCAAATCATGTGGGGCGGGTATCCCAATATCGGCGGGAATTTCGGGCTTCAACCGCAGGGAACTTATTATATCCAGATCGCTTTGTCCGGCGATTTGATCAAAAAGGAAACTCTTTCCATTTTCCTCTCCAGTCTTGAAATTCGCGGAACCGTCCAGGATTTCGGGGCCAATCCCCTGGAAGGAGTTATGGTCAATGCCTATGGCCCCTCTTCACGGTTCACCATGACGGATGCTAAAGGAAAATATGTTCTTTCGGGGCTTAAGGCCGGCAGCTACAGCGTCCAGTTCATGAAATACGGCGTTCCTCCCGAAAGCCGCTCCGCCAATGCCGGGGACACCTTAAACGTGACCTTGGCTTCAGCCGGCAAACTGCGCGTCAATATCACGCGAAACGCGGGCGCTTACCTGCCGGAATTTATGGGTTCCATCAGCATTGAAAACAGCCTCGCGGTCGCCAGTCAAACGCTGGGCAATAATTTCTTCGGCTCGTTTCATTTTCAGGTGAACGCCTCCACCTCGGACAACGGTATCTATCCCTTTAATTATTCCAACAATAACACCGATCCCTGGCAGGCGGGTAAATGGAGCGTATTTAACATCGCGCAAGGCACCTACACCATTACGCTCAAGAGCTTCAGCTATGGCAGTGACACCGGCATCTTGGTTACCTCAACGGTTTTTGTGGGAGGAACTAATAAGGACGTGATATTACCTCTTCCCTCAAGATCAAATCTTTTAGTCAATTTCAGCGTTCCGGCGGCCCCCAAATTCGATCAGTGGGTTTCTCTGGAAGCAGGCTTGGATAGCGAGCCCAACGGCAGTTATGACTCCGGATTCCCCTCCTTCTGGGCGGGCTCCATGATCAGCTCCGGAAGCTTGTCCGCCAGCGCAACATTTTTCGGTCTTAACAACGGCACCTATCTGGTTAAAGCCAGGGTTCCGGGTTTTGCCCCGACTCAAGACAATGCCACGATCGCGGGCAGTGACGCTTCACTGATGCTTCCCGCATTTGGATCCGGCAGAGGCATTGACGGCACCGTGACCATTGCGGCTGACCCCGCGCTCCTCGCGGGTGGGTGGAGGCCGGAATTCTTCGGCAACGCTTGGTCTCCGCAATCTTATGACTATGGCTCGATATTCTTAAGCACCAATGCGGCCTGGACTGTTTCGGGGGGCAATGCTTCGGCTAATTTTACGATCAACGGCCTTTCGGCTGGTCAGAAATATCAAGTCTTCGGGCATGTGCCCGGCGAATTTGATTCCGCCACGCCCATGCCGGTTTTAGTCAGCGTTCCCTCCAGCGGCAACGGTTCGGTGGCCCTGACGTTCCAGCGGTTTACGGGAAGCATCGCCGGCAATGTCGTGGTTCCGGGCGCGGATTACGCCAACGCCAAAATCGTGCTGACCGGCATTCAAACAGCCAGATCGGTTGAAAACGTTGCCGTTCCCAGCGCTGGAGCATTCGTGTTTAACGGCCTGGGTACCGGGCTTTATCAGCTTGAGGCTATTTATGCGGGCCGGCGGATTAAAAAATCTTTGCAGGTCACGCAAGGAGCGCAAACCGCGGCCGGGACTCTCGATTTAACCCAGATCAATACCTACAGCATTTCGGGCCGGTTTAACCTAAGCGTGGTCAGCCCTCCCGCAGCGCCGTTTAACTCCATCTCCGCGATCATATCAAGCGCCGTGGCCCTGGCGAATTTTGCGATTCCGGATTTTGGCGCCGCTGTTCCCGCGACCGCGAATCTGGTGGTGGCTTTCCCACAGGACTTCCGCGATTTTGGCCAAGGCCGCGGCGGCCTGGGATTTGGCGCGATCGGACTGGTGTCAACCGACATCCGCCTTGGATTTATTTCCAATCAAGGAACCTTCACCATCAGCGGACTGGTGCCCGGAAATTACGTTCTTCAAACTTTTGACCTCGACCTGTCCACCAGCACCGCAGGTCCCGAAATCCTAGGCCAAAGAAAAGCCGTCGCCATTGTGGACAGAAACATCACCAACGCGGATTTTGAATTCGGCCGCGGTTTTTCCATTGCGGGCAATCTGGAACTTGAAGCCGGCCTGCCCAATGACTCGCGGCAGTTTCAGGTGGCTCTGCGAAATCCCAAAGAAGGCTTTTTCCGCTTAACCCCCATGCTCGCGATGGGAGACCAGGCCACCGGACTCACCGGAAATTCAGCGCGTTACGAATTTTTTGGAATCCCTGCGGGAGAATACGTCATCAAGCTGGAGGACTTGGGGTGGCCCAAAAAATACATCGCCCGGCCTTTAAGGATAACAGTGGCGGCTTCCAGCTTGAGCAATCAGAATATCACCGTTGTTCAAGCCGGCGCCATCCGCGGAAAACTGCGCGACAAGGATTCAGGGCGGTTGTTCACCTCACTCAATAACAGCTCTCTGCCTTCCAACTTGAGGGTTTACGCCCGCGCCAACCCATGGATTGAGGGGGGCTTATTATCTTCGGGCAGACAGCCCGATGCGGGAGAGCAGGCGGCCCAACTGGGAAGCGGTCTTTCTTCGCTGGACAACGTGGGGCGGCCAACCTTGGATGATCTCGGATACTTTCAGATCCCGGGAGCGTTGCCCGGCGTCACTTACGACGTCTACGTCGCTCAAGAAACCTACAGCGCCCAGGAAGAAGCCAAGGGAGCCAAAAACTACGCGCCCTTCACTAAAAGCGGGATCAAGGTAGACGCCGGCCAGACCGTGGACCTGGGCATTCTTGATCTGCGCGCCGGACTCACCGTCAGCGGCACGATCAAAGATGACCAAGGCGCCCCTCTGGTTAATATCCCCATCATCGCGCGGCCTTCCAGCAATTCGCGCGCGGAAGGCATTGTGGCCTGGTCGCAGGCCGACGGCAAATACCAAGTGGTGGGCTTGGACCCCAATGAAAAATACTACGACTTTACCGTGGCGCCCAAAGATAAGCTGGCCAAGCTGGAACTTCTGTCTAAAGTGCCCTACGCGCAGTTGAGAAAATCCGCGGTGGACATCACCAGCTATGGACAGGGAAGCGTGGCCTTGGACTTTACGCTGGCCTCGGCGCAGGGCGGCGTTTTCGGAAAAGTGGTTTCCTCCGACGGCGGCGCCTTTGGATTTCCTTTCGGCGATCAAGCGGGTTTCCCGGCCGCGGCCATCGCTATCAAAAAAGCGGGCGACCAATCCACCGACAATCCTTTTGGCGACATTATTATTCCCACCGCTCCTGACGGCACCTTCGTCATTGACGGCATCGCGGCCGGAAAATATGAAATCAGGGCGTTAAGCTCCGGTTACGCCCCGACATTAAAAACGGTGACGGTGGGCTCCACCGGACAGATTGACGCGGGGATTATCACCTTAAATCGAGGAGCGCTTCTGACCGGAAAGATCGCCAAAAACGACGGCGGCGCAGTTTCGGGTCAAGAGGCGTTTAAAATCGTGGCGATGGATCAAAATTTAACGACACCGTTGATCGGAACCCTGGTCATGGATCCAAACACCAAAAATATAGAAAAGTACGAAATCGCCGGATTCGCCATCAACTTAAACTATAACCTCGGCGTGTTAGGGGAAGAGGGCGACTTCGCACTGCTTGCCTCCGGCATCAGCTTCTCTTCCGCCACGGAGCAAAGAACGCTCGATTTGACTTTCAATCCGGACAAGCCCTCGGTGTTCGGCCGATCTAAAAAATCGGACAGCAGCATCATGAATTTACGGTTCCGGTTTACCCAGCCCCTGCGCAACTCCACCGAAGCGGATAATAACTTGTCCTCCATTATTTCAACCACCACGGGCAGCGGAACGCTGTCTAATTTCGCGCTGTCGCCCAACCGGCGCTCGCTCACCTGCGACTACTCGGGCTTCATTGCCAATGAATCAAGCTTTACGATCAGGGCCAAGACGTTCTTCAGCCGCAAAAATCCCAAAACCGGTTCGGACTATGAAATCAATGAGTCCTTGGGATTCTTTGTCGGCCTTGCCGCTCATCAGAAGGCTAAAGTCAGCAACTTGACCGGCGGAACTCTATCCCTGGAGGGAGATTCCACCAGCGTGGATCTGCCGGCGGGAGCCATTCAAGTCAGCACCTCAACGATTGACGTCACCTTATCTAAAGCGGCCAGCCTGCAAACAACGGCCGGGTATTCCTCACTGGGCGGATCGCCGGGGGCGCCCAACGTCAACCCATCGGCTTATCCGGAAGGCCTTTACCAAGCGCTGGCGGCCCAACCGCCCAACGTCTCGGCCATGAGCGCTTTCTATGAAATTTTACTGCCCCGGGGCATCGCGAGCCAGCTCAATAAATACGCCACGCTGACCATTCAATACGACACAGGAACGGTGACCAACCCTTACGGACTAAACGTCTATTGGTACAACGAGGCGGCTAAAAATTACGTGCTGGTGCAAAACAACATCAACGGCGGCAATCCGGTGATTGACACCGAAAACGGAACCATCAGTGTCGGCACGCCGCATTTCTCGGTCTTCGTGGTTTTGGCCAATGATCTGGCTTTAATCGAGGGCAGCGCCTACACCGGCGGCGAAATCGAGGCTTTCAATTTCCCCAATCCCTTTGATCTCAAACAAAAAACCCTCTCCCTGTCGCGCGGCGGGTCCGCCACCTCTATGACTACCAAAGGAACCGTCGTGCGCTTCAGCCTGCCGCCGGCGGTCGGAGGCTCGGCGTCGCTTGAAATTTTCAACGTGGCCGGAGAACTGGTCCGCACCATCAAGCTGGGAGACAGAAACGGCGGCTTGACGCACTATGTGGATTGGGACGGCAAAAATGAATCCGGCACGGACGTGGCTAGCGGAGTCTATATCGGACTCCTTCGGGTCGGCAGCCATAAAAAGTTCTTTAAGATGGCGGTAGTGAAATGAGTGCTGAGTACCGAGTGCTGAGTGCTGAGTTAAAAATAAAACGGGTAGTTTTCTTGACCCTAATCACTCTGTACTCAGCACTCAGCACTCAGCACTTTACCTGGGCAGGTAAGTCCCAACTCGGCACCTCTGCCGCTAATTTCTTGAAAATCCACCCTGGCGCGCGCCAAGCCGCCCTGGTCGGCTCGTTCGAAGGATTGGCTGACGACGTTTACGCGCTTTATTACAACCCGGCCGGAATTTTGGGCATCCGCGATGGGGAATTCGCGGCCAATCATACCCAGTATTTTCAATCCATTAATTTTGATTACCTGGCCGCGGCCATGCCGCTAAAAGCCGGCGGCGCCAAACAGGCGATGGGTCTTTCGATCACCAGCTTGTCGGTGGAGAAAATCGAAAAAAGAAGCGGCGACACCGACACTCCGGAGAGCACCTTCTCCGCGGGCGACGCCGCGTACCAGGTTTCTTACGCGCGCGAAGCTCTGCCGCGCCTGGACGTCGGCATTTCGGCCAAATACATCTCCAGCCGCATCGAATCCTTCTCGGCCGAAGCCTTTGCGGCGGACGTCGGAGTTCTCTGGAAACCGGAGTACCAACATATCGCCGGCGTTGGATTGACCGTGCGCAACGCAGGGGGTGAAATGAAATTTAAAGAGGTGAGCGATCCCTTGCCCTTGAGCGTGACTGGCGGCCTGGCCCTGCAGTGGTTTGACAAAAAATTGACTCTCTTGCCCGGATTCTACGCGCCGCGCGACAACGACCCGGCGCTCTCACTCGGCGCCGAATGGAAACAGCCCATTACCCCTGGTTTGGACACCGCGCTTCGAGCCGGCTACACCACCTGGGAACGCGGCACCGGCGGCACCCGGTCTTTAGGCATCGGATTTGGCCTTAACTTCCGGCAGTTTGGATTTGACTTCGGCTGGATTCCCTACGGGGATCTCGGCAACACCTTCCGCTACTCCATCCTGGCCCGATTCTGAACCCCCCTGGCAAGGAAAATCAATACGTACTATAATATGTACATGACGACCTTAACAGCCACCAAAGCGCGGGAGCAGCTTTTTCGGTTGATAGAGCGCACGACCCGCCGCCACGAGGCTTTTGAGATCACCTCCAGGAACGGGCAAGCTGTCTTGATTTCCGAGGAAGATTACGAAGATTTAATCGAAACCCTGGAGTTGCTGTCTAATCCAGGCTTACTTAAAAGCATCCGCAAAGCCAAAAAAGAAATCGCGTCTGGTAAAACGTATTCTCTTAAAAAAGTTTTCAAGCGAAGCCGTTGACCTACGAAATACGGATCACGCATCAGGCCAAAAAAGATATCGAGCAGTTGGCGCCCAAGCTTAAAAATAAGCTTTACGCTATCCTAACCACGGTTATTGCGGAAAATCCCTATGTGGGCAAAAAATTGCTTGGCGAGCTTGCGGGAAGTTATTCTTATCGTCTAACATTCAAAGACCGCATTGTCTGCTCCATAGATGACAAAAAGAAAACCGTCTATATCGAAAGAGCCAAAACCCATTATGGCGATTGACTTTTCTCGCCCCATCCCGGCCCGGTTTTAAAGGCCCCTCCTGCCCCTGTTGGTACGGTTCTAAAATACTCCCCAATTGCTTGCAACCTAAAGGCTTGACAATTTCATGAATTCATGTAATCATATAATCATGTTAAGAAAGTTAGGTCAAAGCTACCAGGTCGCTATCCCTAGGGAACTCATCCTGCGGCTCGGTCTTAAGATTGAGGACTACTTGGATATCCGCCTTGAAAGAGGAAAAATCGTTTTGGAGCCCCAGACCATAGTGCCAAGAGATCAGGCCTATTTTTACACCAAGGAATGGCAGAAGGAAGAAAACCAGGCAGCCCAAGATATCAGGATAGGCCGCGTCACCAAAACCAAAACTATCAAAGATTTGTTTAAAAAGCTTGATGGGTAGCGCCCTGCACATAGAGGCCACCGCTACATTTAAACGCCTTTACAGCAAGCTCCCCATGGAAATCCAAAAAAAAGTTAAAAAGGCCTTAACGCTATTGCAAACTGATCCTCACCACCCATCCTTGGGTCACAAAAAAATGACGGGTCAGGTAGACATTTATGAACTGCGCGTAACCCTGAATTACCGCATCACCTACCAAAAAATAGGCAGCGCGGCTTATTTAAGAAAAGTCGGCACCCACGACCTACTGCGGAATCCTTAGGGTCCGATAAGGAGCAGCCAGTTGACTCAAGGCCCGCCACTTAATTAAGATTCTTGTTCCCATGGCGGAAACAGCATCTGTAACTAATCCTACTTCCGAAGCTATCTCGCGGCGCGGTTTTTTGAAACTGGCTTGGGGCGCCCTGGCCGCGTTTTTGGGCGGCACCGCGGCCAGCACATTGCGATTTTTATTCCCCAACGTGGTTTATGAGCCGTCGCAAAAATTCAACGCCGGGCCGGTCGCGGAATACCCGATGGGCATTTCGCTTAAATGGATGCGCGAACAGCGCGTCTGGATCGTGCGCAAAGAAAACGGCCTTTTCGCGATGTGGGGCCGTTGCACGCATTTAGGCTGCACGCCCAACTGGTTTGAGGGTGAAAAACGGTTTCGCTGTCCCTGCCATGGATCTAACTTTAATCCCGAGGGCGATGTGATCGCGGGGCCGGCGCCCAAGCCCTTGTGGCACTGCAAAATTGAGATGGCCGCCAACGGCGACCTGATCGTGGATAAAGCGATTTTGGAAAACCGGCCGGGCTTCCGCGAAAACGCCCCTTATTTTGTGGAGTATAAAGCCTAATGGCCGGCTCGACACAGACGCCTGAAACGCCCAAAACCAACGGCCTAGAGGCGCTCCTGGCCAAGATCACAGGCAACGGGTTTAAGCTCCCCTCCAACGCCGATGAGGCCAAAAAGCTGGTCACCAACAGCCAAGTTTGGCGCAGCGTTTTTCGAGGCGGCGTTTGGAAAAACACGCCGCGCGACCGGGCGGCGCACATCATCGGCAACGTCTGGCTGCACCTGCATCCTGTGCGCGTGCGTCCCAGAGCCCTTAAAATCACCTACTCCTGGGGCATGGGCGGCATCTCTTTTTGGCTGTTTCTGCTGTTGACCATCAGCGGCATCCTTTTGATGTTTTATTACCGGCCCTCCCCGGACATGGCCTACCGGGATATGAAAGATTTGGAGTTCGCGGTTTCTTACGGATGGTTCTGGCGCAATATGCACCGCTGGGGCGCGCACGCCATGGTGATCACCGTCATTCTGCACATGATCCGCGTTTTCTTAACCGGCGCCTACAAATCCCCGCGTGAATTTAACTGGGTAATTGGAGTAGTGCTGTTGTCCTTAACTCTATTTCTTTCCTTCACCGGATACCTGCTTCCATGGGACCAGCTGGCCCTCTGGGCGGTGACGGTGGGCACCAACATGGCGGGCGCCACGCCCTTTCTGGGTAACGAGGGGCCGTTTAGCGCGCTTTTAAACATCCGCATTAACAATGATGTGCGCTTCGGCCTTTTAGGCGGCACCACGGTGGGCGAGGCGACTTTAATCCGGTTTTACGTGCTTCACTGCGTCTTCGTGCCAGTTATAGCGGGGGCCTTATTGATGCTTCATTTCTGGCGCATCAGGAAAGATTCCTTCTCCGCCGCGCCCTACTCCCCCAATGAAGAAAAGGTGGAGGTGTGGCCGAACCTGATTGCGAGGGAATATGTGGCGGCCGCCCTAACCACAGTGGCTATTTTAGTGTGGACCCTTTTGATCAACGCGCCTCTAGAGGAAGCGGCCAACCCAACGGTAACGCCGAACCCATCCAAAGCTCCCTGGTATTTCCTGGGGCTTCAAGAGCTTCTGGTTTATTTCGACCCCTGGATCGCAGGCGTGTTGCTGCCCAATTTAATTATCGTTGGGCTCTGCGCCATCCCTTATATTGATCGCAATCCCAAAGGCGTAGGTTATTACGCCTGGAAAGAACGGCCCTTTGCCAACACCATGTTTCTCTTCGGCGTCGCGATGTGGTTTATCCTCATTTACATCGGGTACGCCTGCCGCGGGCCGGCTTGGGCCTGGTACTGGCCCTGGGAAAACTGGAATGTTCACAAGGCGCCGCCGCCGGCTACCTGGAACATTCCCAATCTCGTCGGTGGGCCCATGATGGCGCTTTATTTCGCGCTGGGCATCGGACTTCCGCGTTTGATTAAAAAAGAATTGGATTGGAGAGTGGCCATTCCCACCACAGCGCTCCTGTCGATTACGGCCGGGTTATCGCTTAAAATTTTCCACACCTTGTTGGTCAACAAAATGGATTTCATCGCGCAGAACATTCCCCACTTTGGATTGGGCGGCTTCGTTTTAGTGAGCGTATTCCTTTTCATCACTATCTTCTTTGGATTTTTAATGCCGCAACGCTACATCCGCGAAGCTCCATTCTTTGCGATTTACGGCCCGACCATGACGCTGGCGCTTCTAACCATCGGCGTCATTCTAAAAATGGGCGCGCGGCTTGGCTTTAATATTAAATACGTATTCTCGATCCCGCAGGTGAATTTCAACATCTAGCATGCCGCCAATCATCAAAAAACTTTTTATTTGGGGAAACCTGGGCCTTGTTTTGTTTTTAATCGCTTCTGTTGCCAGAGATGAAAGCCGGGAATGGAAAAAATACCAAAAAAAGTTTTTTGAGTTAGAAGCGCAAGAGCTTCAAACCAAACTGGCCTCCTCCGCGGACGAGGAAGAAAAACATAGCCTTGAAAAACAGATTCGGGCCAAAAAAAAAGCCGGTCTCGAAGTTCGCCAGATGATCGTGGGCGACTTAAACCGGATTGACCGCTGCATCACCTGCCATGTGGGCATGGATCCTCTGTCCAACCCGGCACTCGAAACGCCATTTAAAGAAAACCCTTACAGGGGACACCCTGGGGATTTCTTGAAAACCCATGCCCCCAACAAATACGGCTGCACCGTCTGTCATCAGGGGCAAGGCCTGGCCACAACAGTCAAGGACGCCCATGGCTTCGTGAAACACTGGGAGGAGCCGCTATTAAAACCCCCCTTCATTCAAGCCTCCTGCGCCAAATGCCACGCTAATTTTGAAAATATTCCCTACGCTCAAACCGCCAAGTTGGGCAAAGAGCTGTTCACCAAAAACGGCTGTTACGGCTGCCATGCCATCAAAGGCTGGGGTGGCATTATTTCAGAGGATTTGGGCGAGATCGCTTCAAAACCCCTGTCGCGCGCGCTGGCGGGACTTGATCTTTCAAAAACAAAACTCTCGGAAGACCAGATGAATATCCAGACCTATATCATGCTTCACCTGACCAAAGATCCCATGGAACTAGTCCCCGGAGACCCCCTGGGCCACATGGGCGACCCGATTTCTCCTTCCGGCATGCCGCCGTTTTACCTTGAACTAAAAGAAGATGAAGCCAAAGCCATCGCCACTTATCTTATGTCCATGGCCAGCGAAAAAATGCCGCATGACTACTACGTCTACGCCCCGCCTAAACCCGAACCCTCGTTTGACTCGCCAGCGGAACGCGGCAAGTATGTGTACCAAAAATACGGTTGCGCCGCCTGCCACGGCGTGGAGGCCAAGGACGGCCACAGGAATTTCAACGCTCAAGGCCCGGGGCAAGACCCGAACGCCGAGGACCAAATCGCCCAGATGGCCAAGGGCAAGGAACCCAACTTAAGGGAAACAGCCGGCACATTCACGCGCGAGGAACTTCGCGTCAAGATTCAAAACGGCGTTCCCTCCACCGACATCGTCAAGTTTAAAGCGGACGGCCCAACCCCGCCCCTTTACATGCCGGCCTGGAAAGACAAAATCAAAGGCCAAGAACTCGAAGACTTGATCACGTATCTGCTCTCCATCGCCAAGAAAGGCGAGGAGTGGTAGTTTAACTTCCTCTATTAATCCAGTTATCCAGCGCCAGCGGCGTTTCTTTTTGGCGGATAAGATAAGCCGAGAAAGAAATCAAAACAGCGTCTAAAATCATGGTCTGCCAGGGCTCCAGATGCGGCCCCAGCTTGCCAAAACAGCCGCATTCGGCCAAAGATATCCCCCGGATTTTAGTGGCGGCCAGCAATAAAAAAAAGACCGAAGAAAAGCCGCCGCAAATAACGGCCGCCCAGCGCGTCAAGCAGCCCGCCGCCAAAAAGCCCCCCGCGAATAACTCTACCCAGGGAACAACCCGGGCCGCAATCGCGATTAAGGCTGGCGGCAGGATTTCATAAGCCTCCATCGCGGCCGCGAAATCCTCCGGAGCTTCCAAGAGCTTGAAAAATCCCGAAGCCAAAAAAATCCCGCCGACTACGACGCGGATAATAAACAAAATCCAATTCAATTTATTTTCAGGGGCCCTATCGGCCTTTTCGCTTGGCTTCATTTCTTAATACCTCGATAATCCGGGCCCCGTTTTCCCGCAACTGCGTGGCGCCGACCAAACGAAACTCCCCCACAAAAAAGGTGGGGGTTGAGCCCACTTGCCGCGCTTGGGCTTCAGCGATATCCATGGCGATCACTTGCTCGGTTTTGGGATCTCCGAGGCAAGCGTCAAAACGCGCTCGATTTAAACCCAGCGCGCCGGCCATGCGGTGGAAATCTTCCTTGGCGTTGCCGGATTTGGACCACTCTTCCTGGCGCTCAAAAAGCTGATCGTGGAACTCCCAAAATTTCCCCTGCCTTCCCGCGCATTCAGCCGCTTGAGCCGACAAGCGCGCCCATTTGTGAATGTGCTCTAAAGGAAAATGTTTAAAAACAAATAGAACATCGTCGGGGTAAACTTTCAAAAGATCCTGCATCACCGCCACGGCGCGTTTACAGCTGGGGCATTGAAAATCAGAGAACTCAACGACAACGACCGGAACGCCCGCCTTGCCCTTCACGCGCTCTTTAACATGGGTGACAGGCCTGGACCATTCGGATTTTTGAGCCACCTGGACCGCGCCTATTAATAAGCCGGCCAGGCCAGCGCCGCTAAGGAGAAGCCGGGTGTTCCTCGTCACTCCTCAATTCTGGCTAACAAGGACTTGAAACGCAAGTGGTTCCAAGCTAACCTTTAGCGAATCCCATGCCTAAGACCAATTCTCAACACGCCAAGCCGGTTCGCGCCTCCAAGGCGGTGCTATCCGGCCTCATGATGCCCCAAGACGCCAACCCCATGGGCAAGGTATTCGGCGGCAGCATCTTAAAACTAATCGACAACGTCGCTTTCGTGGCCGCGGCCCGGCACGCCGGCACCTCCAATTGCGTCACCATCTCGATGGACAAGATCGATTTCAAGCAACCTATCGAAATCGGGGAGCTGGTTATTTTGGAGGCCAAGCTTCATTTCACGGGCCGAAGCTCGATCGTGGTCGGAGTCAACGTCTACACCGAAAATTTAGACACAGGGCACCGCCGGCAAACCAACTCGTGCCTGGTCACCTTCGTGGCGGTGGATGATAAGGGAAAGCCCAGGGAGGTTCCGCGCCTGCGGCCCGAAACGGAGGAAGAAAAGCAGATTTACCACCAAGCCGAAATTCGCTACCAAAACCGCAAAAATAAAATCGTTCGATCGCGTTTGCCGTCAGGAGAGTAAGGAGCAGGCACCGTGAACCATAGAAAACCAAGGAAGCCGCACGCGGCTATCGGAGTCCCAGCGATTTCGGTTGCCTGCTCCTCCTCATCGAACCGTACAGGCCCAATTAAGGCATACGGCTCTCCGACTG
>JACQJO010000083.1 GCA_016205025.1 Elusimicrobiota bacterium | reverse complement strand
CCCTAGTCCTACGTCTTAGCAAAGAATTGTAGAACTAGCGGAGGGACTTTTTTGTGCAGAGGAGAAGGAGCTGGATTCCGGCTTGCGCCGGAATGATGATCTAAAATAAATTTTTCCCTAATGTCCAGTAGTGTATCATGAAAATGGGGGCGCTCCGCCTTGAATCCCTTGAAAAAACCGTGGTCGGCCCCGTAGGGGCCGCCACTTAGCTCTCACCCATTTCTAGAGAAATGGGTTCCGAGATATTTTTTCAAGGGATTCAAGGCTTCGCCGCAACATGCTCTTTTTAAAGTTCGCGGTCAAATAGGTAGGCGGCGGGGTAATGATCCGCGGTGTTCGTTTTTAGGTCAACTAAGACAACGTCAAAGCGCAGGGGCGTTTCCAGGGGATGCTTGTTCACTTTAAGGTAAGCCATGGCCAGCCGGCGCTGCCGCTCTCTTTTTTTGGCGTCAACAGCGTCCCAGGCGCTTTCCTGATCCCCCCAGCGCGATTTAACCTCAACGAAAACCAAGCATCCGTTGGAAGTCTTGGCGATGATATCCACTTCCCCTAAAATGCTGTGCCAATTTTTCTGCAGGATCGCCAGCCCTTGTCGAATCAAACATTCGCAGGCCAAGGCCTCGCCTTTTTTGCCTTTTTCTTGCTTGGAACTTGGCGCGGGGGAATTCAGGATGGCGACCGTTAGGCGGGTTTCGAAGCGGCGGGTGTTTCGGCCTCGGGCGCAGCCGGCGTTGCGGCGGCAACCGGGGTTTTTGTCGGCCGGTCGCCTTTCGTTTCTTCTTGAAATTGAACCTTATGGGCTTTGCCCGTTAGTCCGCGCATGTAGTAGAGTTTCGAACGCCGGACTTTACCGCGCCGAACCGCGTTGATACCCGCGAAGCGCGGGCTGGCTACCGGGAAAATCCTTTCCACGCCGACACCGAAGGAGGTTTTGCGCACCGTGATGGTTTTGCTGACCCCGGTGCCGCGGACTTTAAGCAAAATTCCTTCAAAAAGCTGAAGACGTTCCGATCCTTCTTCCAGGATTTTAAATTGCACGCGAACCGTGTCGCCAACGTTAGCGCCTTGGAATTCTCTCATGTTGAATGGGCTATTTTATCAAATCCGGGCGGATTTTTTTTGTTTTCTGGGCGGCTTGCCGTTGCCGCCAGTTTTGAATTTGAGCATGGTTTCCGGACAAAAGAACAGCCGGCACGTTTTCGCCGCGCCAAAGCCTCGGCCGCGTGTATTGAGGCCATTCTAAAAGCGAGCCGGCGCCGGGATTAATGGAAAAGGAATCCTCAAGAACACAGCTTTCTTCTTTAACCACTCCTTTAATAAAGCGCGCCGCCGCTTCGATGACGAGCATGGCCGGAATCTCTCCGCCCATGGTCACGTAATCCCCGATCGAGAGTTCGCCGTCGAAATGCTTAACGATTCGTTCATCGACGCCTTCGTAATGGCCGGCCAGTAAAATCAGGGATTTCTTTTTGGCTAAATTTTGTGCCAGGGCGGGCGTCAACCTATTGCCCCGAGGGGACAAAACATAAGAAGCCCCGCCGGCGCGGCCCAGGCCGCAATTTTTGCGGATATATTGCAAAGCCTGGTAAATGGGCTCCGCCATCAAAACCATGCCGGCGCCCCCCCCATAAACCCGGTCATCCGCTTGGCGCCGGCGGCCTTGGCCGAAATCCCGGATATTGTGCAGATGGATTCGGATGAGATTTTTCTGCGCGGCCTTTCCGATTAAGCTGGCTTTTAAAAAGCCCTCAAAGATTTCGGGAAATAAGGTCAGAATCTCAATTTTCACGGTTTCCGCTCTGCCGAGCTCCAACCATTTCCGCGCAGACCCACTTCGTGGGTGCCCCTGCTTGGTCATTGTGGCCGAGGTCTATGGGTTGAGTTAACCTAACTGCTTTTCTTTGGTCAGTATGCGTTTGGCGGAATCCGAAACTTGAGCTCCCTGTTTCACCCAGTCGGTCAGGCGTTCTTTTTTGAGATTGGTGATCTTTTCTCCGTCTTTGGCGCCGGGATTATAAGCTCCCAGAATTTCCAGAGCCGGGGTTTTGGGACCCCGTCTGGAATCAATAGCGATAAGACGAAAACGGGAGATTTTGTTTCTTCCGATTCGCTGAAACCTAATGGCAACCATTATTCACCTCGCGACCCTATTTTAGCGTTTTTTGGATCGTTTCTCTCATGCGGGCCAGAGTGATTTTTGGGGGCTCCCGGAACAAAGCCGAGCCGCAGACCAAGACATCCGCCCCGGCGCGCGCCGCTTTCGGCGCGGTTTGATCATTGATGCCCCCGTCCACCTCGAGCCACCGGCCGCCGCCGGCCTTTTGGATCATCCGCCGGGCCTCTTCGATTTTAGGCAGGCAGCTCTCCAGAAAACCTTGGCCGGCGAAGCCGGGCTCCACCGTCATCACCAAAACCAGATCGAGCAGTTCAAGAAAGGGAAAGATCTCTTTGATCGGAGTTTTTGGTTTAACGGCCAGCCCCGCTTTGACCCCGAGGTTTTTGATCAATCGAAGGCATTCTTCGGGATTGTCCTTGGCCTCAAGATGCACCGTGATTAGATCGGCTCCTTTTCTAGCGAACGCTTCCAGCACGTTTTTGGGGCGCTCCATCATCAGGTGCACGTCGATAAAGAAGGGAAACTTTTTTTTGATAGCCGCCACCGTATCGGGCCCGAAGGAGAGGTTGGCGGCGAATAGGCCGTCCATGACGTCCACCTGGACCCACTCGGCTTGGCCCGTTTCCTGGACCGCTTTTAAGTCACGTTCCAGGTTAAGAGGGTCGGCGCCTAAAATAGAGGCCGCGATGATGATTTTTTCAGTCCCCGTGTTCATCGCAGGACCTTTTCTTCAGTGAAAACGCCGTCCAAATAAATGCGCACGCGTAGTTGATTTTCCAGCCAGCTTTTATTGACCGGCATGCGCACCTTTTCTCCAGGGGAGGCTTTGCTTTTATGGATTTGACGTTCACCTTCCTTGGTCAGCATTTTAAGGATCAGCTCCCGCGGTCTATTGGGTTTTATAGGCAGGGTGTATTCGAGGTACCCGACGTCGGCGGTGTCAGCGGCGCTGCGGGCTATCGTGACCTCAAGCGCCATTTTAGAGAGCCGCTCCTCGTCTCGCTCCAGAACGGTGTCTGGTTTAAGATTTTGTCTCAAGACGGAGCGGTCCATGGCCCCCTCCGCCTGCCATTCCTCGATGACTTTAAATTTGACGCCGTTTTCTTTGGCCCAGCTTTCGGCTTCCTGCGCGTCTTTATTGGTGAAATCCGGAATGATGAGCTGGTCGGGCGGCGGTTCACCCTGGCTGATAACCAGGTTCATCAGCTCTCCTTTTTCAACCAGTGACAGCGGCTTGGGTTCCTGATCCACCACGTGGCCTTTGGGATGCCGGATGGAATAAACTTCGGATGTTTCACCCAGAACAAGCTGGGCGGAACGAATCTCAATTTCAGCCTTTCGGATGGGAAGTCCGATTAATTCCGGCACCGCCATTTTTTCGCTGCCGAGCGAAAGAACGACGCGCACAATTTTACCCTCTCGGGCGTTGCTTTTGGCCAAGGGGTACTGCTTTAAAACAATGCCGACCGGTATATCGGGAGCGTATTCGTCCGATTCTTTGGAGATGGCCATGCCGATGTGAGACAAAGCGTCAACTGCTTGTTGCAGCGATTTTCCTTTCAAATCCGGAACCTCCACCTCTTTTCTGGTATGAATGAAGCTTTCCATCAACCAGTCAAAAGCGACGTAGCTGGCGGCTAAAATAAAGACGAGTTGAACTCCAAAGACCAGGCTGTTGTATAGGAAGGAGCCCAGCCCTCGCTCCGGTGATTCCGGCTGGAGCGCCGGCTGGTCAGGCGGCGGGTTATCCATTATTTTGGCGACATCACCGCGTTGACCGGGCCGCGGCGGCCAATTCTTGGAGTCTGGCTATTCGTTTTTCAAGAGGGGGATGGGTGGAAAACAGCGTCAGGATGCTTTCGGCTTTCAAGGGATTGGCGATAAAAAGATGCGCGGTTGTGGGGTTGGGCTGCCAATGGGTCAGGCGCGAAGCATTATGAATTTTCTTTAGAGCCTCGGCCAACGCCAACGGGTCATCGCTTAAATGCGCTCCGCCTTGATCCGCGGCGTATTCGCGGTTTCGGGAAACCGCCATCTGGATCAGCATGGCGGCCAAGGGAGCGATGATCGCCACCGCCAAAAGAGCTATCGGGTTTCCGCCGCGTTCGTCGTCCCGATGCCCGCCCCCAAACCACATGCTCCATTGGGCGATCCTGGCCACCATGTAAATCGCTCCGGCCATGGTGGCCGCAATGGTGGAAATCAAGATGTCGCGGTGCACAACGTGGCTGATTTCGTGAGCCAGCACGCCGCGCAGTTCCTTGGGTGAGAGAACCTGCAGAATGCCCTCGGTGGCGGCGACCACCGCGTGCTGGGGATCGCGTCCGGTGGCAAACGCGTTGGCCATCGGCCCCGGAATGATATAGAGCCGGGGCTTGGGGATGCCGGCTTTGGCGGCCAGTTCATCCACCATTTGGTGCAGATCGCCGAATCGCGCTTCATCGGCCGGCTTGGCTCGGTAAAGCGCCAGGACGATTTTATCCGAGAAGTAGTAGCTAAACACATTGGAAACAACCGCAAAACCAAGCCCCATGATCAAACCTGATTTGCCGCCCACTAATTCGCCGATAAAAACCATCAGGATCGTCAGTCCTGCCATCAGCAAAAAAGTTTTAAAGGTATTCATGTCACGCCTCCTTATTTAAACTGCAGAGTTTTTAGATCTTTTTGGAATCCTTGAAGGTAGGCCCAGGCGAACATTGCGCGGCCTCCCTCCGGCTTCACTTCTTCGACAAGCAATGATCCCAAACCGCATTTTATCAAAAAGCCCGCCGGCTTCCTTAAGTCCACGACCAGACCCGGTTTTTGAGGAAAGTTTTCGGCCGTGGCTTTCGCTTTAATAATTTGGATTTTTTTACCGTCAAGCAGCGCGTAGGTTCCGGGCCAGATCGCCAAAGCCCGAATTTGGCGATCCAGCGCCTGGGCCGGTTTTGCCCAATCCAGGCGGCCGGATTCTTTGGTCAGCTTTTTGCAGTAGCTGGCCTGGGCGTTGTCTTGGGGAATTTTAAGCGCTCGATCTGCTTCGATCTGTTTTAAAGAATCAATTAAGAGCTCGCAACCCATCTGGGTTAGCCGGTCCAGTAGTTCACGCGCGTTTTCGGTTGGCTTGATTTCGGTTTCTCTTTGATCCAGCAGGTCTCCGGTATCCATTCCCTGGTCAATCCAAAAAGTGGACACCCCGGTTTTTTGGTGGCCTTCCCAAATGGCGTATTCCACCGGAGAGGGACCGCGCAGTTTGGGGATCAACGAAAAATGAACGTTAATCATGCCCCGTCGTGGGATTTTAAGTAAGCTGGGAGGAATGATTTTTCCGTAAGCCACCACCACTCCCAAATCCGCTTTAAGCCCGGCGATCGTTTTCTCCACGCCGGCATCCTTGAGTTTTTCCGGTTGGAGGATTGTTTTAACGCCGGTTTCCTGGGCCGTTATTTTAACCGGCGGCGGGCTGATTTTAAGCCCGCGCCCGCGCGGCAGGTCTTGCTGGGTAACAACCCCCGCGATTTCAAAATTCGAAGAAGCAATGGCATTCAAATGGGACGCGGCGGTTTGAGGGGTTCCAAAAAATACGATGCGCATTAAGTGAAGATGCTGGATGCTGATCGAGCGCCCAGCATCTAGCTGCTTGCCGTCGTTAGCCTGGGGCGAACCTGTTGCTGCCAGATGGGTTGGTAACGCTTGATTTCTTTCTGAACGCGGATTTTTTGCATGAAGGGAAGCCGGTCAACGAAAACCTTGCCGTTTAAGTGGTCAATTTCATGCTGAAGCGCTCGGGCTAAAAGCCCGCGCCCCCGGATTTCCCAGGGAATCCCTTTTTGGTCGTAGGCCAGCACCCTGGCCTTGGCCGCGCGTTCCAGTTTTTTATACAGACCGGGAAGGGACAGGCAGCCTTCCGAATCCTCCGCCTTGCCGTCGAGACCCAGGATTTTTGGGTTGATTAAAACGATTTTTTTAGATTTTCCGTTGGGCCGCACGTCAATAACCGCCAGCCGCAGGGGGATGCCGACTTGATTGGCCGCCAGCCCCACGCCGCTGACCGCGTACATGGTTTCAAACATATCCATGACAAGCTGGGAAAGGTCTTGGGACCAGCTCTCCACCCTCTTGGAGTTGGTTTTTAGCACCTTTTCGGGATATTTCACAATGCGAAGCACCGCCATAATGAAACATTTTACCAGATGGTCACAACAAAGAAGAATTGAAGGCCTTAATTCGCGCCGGCTAAACTTTAAGATTAGCCAGATGGGGTATTAAGATAAGGTTGCCCGGAAGCAGTTCGAAGTTAACCAACTCTTCCGGTTTGACCCACCGAATCTCGGCGTGTTCGGTGGGCGCTATGGTTCCGCCCAAGTATTGAACCGAGTAAAGAAAAACCTGCACGGGACCCTTGGAGTAGGTGTAGGTATTGTGACCGATGAAGCCGCGCACTCCGATGCGGATGCCCAGCTCCTCCATAAATTCGCGCTTAACGCAGACTTCCGGCGTTTCACCTTTCTCAATCTTGCCGCCTGGAAACTCCCAATACCCGGCATAGGGTTTTTCATCACCCCGGCGAGCGATCATGATTTTGTGATCCTGTATCAGAACCCCTGCCGCAACTTCCAACATATCCTGGATAGTGTAGATCGCTGTTTCGGTTTTGCAATAGGGAAAATACCCTTAACTTCGGAGAGAGTGGGATTCGAACCCACGAGGCCCTTGCGAGCCTACAGGTTTTCGAGACCTGCGCCTTCAACCGCTCGGCCATCTCTCCATCCCGGCAGGGGCGAGGAAAGTTATAATCTATTTAATCACATCTCGCTAAACTACCAGCATTTGGAAGTTGAAATTACCCGTAGCGGCCGATTTGTTGCTAGGTTAAGCTAAAAGAGCAAGCAAGCTTTGTTTATGAATTCAAAAATCGTTGACATCTGGATTGCCGGAGCCGCGGGCGACGGGGTTCAGTCTACCTCCGAAATGTTGGCCAAAATCGCGGCGCGCTGCGGGCTCCATGTTTATATTTACAATTCTTATCAATCCGCCATCCGGGGCGGCTATGTTTACGCCCAGATTCGCATCAGCGCCAAGAAGATTCGCACGCCGTCGGATCGCTGGGACATTCTAGTTGCTTTAAACACCGATTCCATTGAACGCCATAAGGGCTGGGTTAAGAAAGAAGGAGTGCTTATTTTTAACTGCGACCGCGCCAAAGCGCCGGGCGGTTTAACGGGGATCGGGATACCTATTTCAGAGGTGGTGTCTAATCCTTTAATGCAAAATACGGTTTTTTTGGGAGCCGCCTGCGCTTTGACCGGACTTCCTTTGGAAAAATTTGAAAAAGCGATCTTGGAGGTTTTTGGGAAAAAATCCCAGGAAGTTAAGGATGCCAACTTGAAAGCGGCCAAGGAAGGCGCCGGGCGGGCCAAGAGTTTGGCCGGACGTTTTAAGCTCCCTGTTTCGGATAAATCTCATATTTTGATCACCGGCAACCAGGCGCTCGCTTTTGGAGCGGCCGAGGGCGGCGTGCGTTTTTACTCGGCTTACCCCATGACCCCGGCTTCCGGCGTTTTGCATTGGATGGCGGATCACGCGGCCAAGCTTGGCATCTGTGTCATGCAGGCGGAAGATGAGATCAGCGTGATTAATATGGCGATCGGAGCTTCGTTTGCGGGTGCGCGTTCCATGGTGGCCACCTCGGGCGGCGGTTTTGCCTTGATGACCGAGGCGGTGGGTTTAGCGGCCATGACCGAAACGCCGCTGGTGGCGATCAATGTTTGCCGCGCCGGACCTTCGACCGGCGTGCCCACTAAAACGGAGCAGGGAGATTTGTGGCAGGTTTTGGGCGCGGGCCAAGGGGATTACCCTAAAGCGGTCATCGCTCCTTTAGACGTTGAGGACTGTTTTTACATGGTTCAGCATTCTTTGAATTTGGCGGATCGCTACCAGATTCCGGTTTTGATGATTTCGGATCTGCTTTTATCCGAGCATAATGAGACCTTGGAAGCTTTGGATCCTAAAAGAATCAAAATTGACCGGGGCGAATGGGCCGGAACCAATGGGGCCGGCCAGTTTTTACGCTACCTTTATACCCCCGGCGGTGTTTCACCCCGCGCTAAACCCGGTATGCCGGATCAATATATTTTTACCGCGGCGTCCGATGATCATCGCGAATCCGGCACGTTGATCTCTGACGTGGACACCGATCCGGTTGAGCGCAAGAAAATGATGGAAAAAAGAATGAGAAAAATGGAGGGTATCCTAAAAGAGATGCCGCCCAATGTTTTGATCGGAGAACCTAAGGCGGATTTGACCCTGGTCGGCTGGGGATCAGGCTGCGGTATTTTGACTGAACTGGTTGCCCGCGCCAAAGAAGAAGGCAAAAAAGTCAATGCCCTGGCCATCAGAAGCGTTTGGCCGTTTTTATCCAAAGAGGTGGCCGGGGTTTTGACTAAAGCCAAGGGGGTGATGATGATTGAAAATAATTTCACCGGCCAGATGGCGAAACTCATACGCCAGGAAACCGGATTTGAAATCCCGCATCTTTGCTTGAAATATGACGGCGAGCCTTTCTATTTGGAGAGCACCTGGCCGATGGTCCAGAAAGCTTTAAAAGGAAAGGCCCAAGCTCGGGAAGTTATATTAACGCCTTACGGTCTTGCCGAAGATAAGGGTTAGATATGGCTGAATTAACGGTTATTAAGGAACTGAATTTTAAATCCGAAACCAAGCCCGATTGGTGCCCGAGCTGCGGGGATTTCGCGGTGCTCTCGGGTTTAATTAAGGCCTTGACCAAGCTTCAGATCGAGCCCAAAGACGCGGTTACGGTTTCCGGAATCGGGTGTTCTTCAAATCTGCCTGGTTTTATCCGCACCTACGGCTATCACAGTCTTCACGGCCGTTCAATTCCGGTGGCGACCGGAGTCAAGCTGGCTAATCCCAATTTAAAGGTGGTGGTCACCGGCGGCGACGGAGACGGCTACGGCATTGGGGTGGGCCATTTTATTCATGCCCTCCGGCGCAATATTGATTTGACTTATCTGGTGATGAATAACCAGGTTTACGGACTGACCACCGGCCAGGTTTCACCAACCAGCGAGATCGGATACCAGACTAAAACCACGCCGCAGGGAAATTTAGAGCAGCCCATCAACCCCCTAGCTTTGGCTATTGCCGGAGGAGCCACTTTTGTGGCGCGCGCTTTTTCCGGGGACCCCAACCACATGGCGGAGGTGATAGCGCAGGCCATTGAACACAAAGGCTTTGCCTTGGTGGATATTTTTTCGCCTTGCGTCACTTTCAATAAGGTTAATACCTACGAGTTTTTTAGGAAGCGCGTTTTAAAGCTGGAGGAAGCCGGGCACGATCCGGCGAATCTTCAGCAAGCCATGGAGAAGGCCTTGATGTGGGGGGATAAAATTCCTTTGGGCGTTTTTTGGAGAACCGAGCGCGCGGTCTTTGACCAAGCCAAGCTCTCGAAAGATCTGCCTTATCCTGCCGATTGGTCCGGCCAGCACGGTTTAGACGATAAAACTTTCAACAATCTGCTCGCCGAACTCCGATAATTTAAAAAATCTTTATTTAATAAATTCGTGCGGCCGGTGGGATTATTTTTTGTAAAGCGCGTATGCCGCGGGAGGGAATCGAACCCCCTACGCCAGCTTTTTCAGAGCTGCGCTCTACCAATGAGCTACCGCGGCGCGTTGTCTAATTCTCTCTCTGAAACCACACCATTTTTTAGACTTTTTGAGACGAATATAGCGCGGTCCCAAGTTAAAGTTAAAGAACCTCTGGGACCTATTTTACGAAAATGATGGGGTTGCGGGTTTTTTACGGGTGCGGAGAAAATTTGTGGGTAACCATTCAATCCTTTCATGTTTTTCCCTCCTAGACTCGAAGGGAGAGGCAAGCAAGGGAAGGCTTACCCACAAATTTTCCCCCCTAGACTTAGAGAAGGTTTTGAGGGTCAGGATGCAGACGTAGGGAAACGCCGGCTTTGCGGTAGGGCGCGATCACCGGACCAAGGAGTTTCATGGGGAAATCTTGTTGGGGGTCAGTCAGGCGTAAAACAACCTCATAGCGCCAATTTTGGCGAATTTTTTGAAAAAAGCTGGGTCCGCCGCCGACGACTTCAATAGAAGTTGGAAGAGGGGAAGATGTTTCTCCATTGTCATTGAGGGCAGTCGGATGTTGTTCGAGGGTTTGCAGGAGAGAATTGGCGGCTTGGGCTACTTTTTCCCTGGACTTCCCTTTAAGCTCAACGGTAAAAAGACGGCTGAAAGGGGGAAGCCGCATTTTTTGCCGGATCGCCAGCTCATGTTCGTAAAAAAGTTCCAGGTTTTGCGCTTCCAAGCTTTGGAATAGATAGTGTTCCGGCTGACGCGTTCGAATCCAAACCTCGCCCGGAGTCTCCCCGCGGCCGGAACGTCCGGCCACCTGGAGCAGGGTTTGAAAAGCCCGTTCTGTGGCGCGAAAATCAGGCAGAGTCAGTTCGGCGTCGCCGTCTAAGACCGCGGCCAGGGTAACCAAGGGGAAATGCCAGCCTTTGGCGATCAATTTAGTGCCGACTAAAACCTTGGATTGTCCTGATTTGAATTGTTCGTAGATGGGGCTAGAATTTTTGGCGGTGTCTCGGTCCAACCGTAAAACGCTGGCGCCCAAAATGTTTTCCAGTTCTTGGGCTATTTTTTGGGTACCCGCGCCCTTAGGTTTTAAGAGATCGTCCGGCGCTTTGCAGGTGGGGCAATGCTCGGGCATTTTTCTTCTAATGCCGCAGTGGTGGCATTTAAGAAGGGGTGAGGGGTGAGAAGAATTACCGTTTTTTTCCCCTGACCCCTGACCCCTGACCCCTGACCCCTGATCTTTATGGAGCGTTAAGGGTAAAAGACATTGACTACAGGAAACGGGTTTTTTGCAGTGCCCGCATTCCAAAACCCGGTTAAAACCCCGGCGGTTATGATAAAGAAGAACATGTTGGCCGGAGGTGATTTTTTCTTTGATGGCTTGACACAGGGGCCCGCCGATCTCCTCATTTCTGGAATCCACGCTTTGAAGCTGGATCTTGGGCATGGGGCGGTCCTGGTAGCGGCCTTGTATTTTTACGGTTTTCAAAGCGCCTTCTTTCACGGCTTGGTAACATTCCAAGCTTGGCGTTGCCGAGGACATCACGACGGCGCAACCTTCCATCTGGCTTCTCCATAGAGCGATTTCGCGCGCGTGGTAAGCCGGAGCCGGCGTTTCCTGTTTAAAGGAGGCGTCCTGCTCCTCATCCAGCGCAATCAGGCCTAGGTTGCGCAGAGGCAGAAATACGGCGCTGCGCGTTCCGAGCGCCAGCCGGGTTTCTCCGCTTAATATCCGGGACCAAATAATTTTTTTCTGCGAGGGGGCGACTTTTGAGTTCCACAAGGCAAAGATTTCTTTGGGCAGGGCCAATTCTTTTTCAAATATGTCTAAAAACTGGGGGGTCAGCGTGATTTCAGGGACAAGATAGATGGCGCTTTTACCCTCGCTTAGGATTTTTTGGATCAGTCCCAGCAGAACGTAGGTTTTTCCCGATCCCGTCGGGCCCCAAAGATAAGCGGGCCGCTTGAGGTTTTTGATTTCATCGCCAAGCGCATCCAAGGCCGTTTGTTGGGTTGGGGTGAAACGAAGCGGGGGATGATCAAAATTTTGGGTTTTTTGCTCTAAAAAAGAGTGCTCGACGATATGCGGAAAAGCGACCGCTGTTTTAAACGCCTGGGCCGTGGAGCAGGCGTAGAAGCCGGCCATGCGGCCGGCCAGCTCGAAGACGCGAGACCTTAGCGGTTCGGCAAGATTATTGGCGGCCAGGAGTTGTTGGTGGCGGCCGTTAAAAAGCGGCGTTGCAGCAGTCGTTTCCACGACGCCCCAGATTCTTCGCCTTCCAAATACGGCCTGAACCCAGGAGCCGGGAAAAATTTGGTCTTTTAGGTTTTCTGGGACGATGTATTCAAACGTTTGCGGAGGAAAGAGTCCGAGAGGAAAAGAAACCGAAGCGAACATCGGCGCTTTGGGCGCCCCGCGCCTTTAGGCCTTGGCCTTTTCTTTCTCTTTCTTTTTGGGCGTTTCTTTTTCCGGCTTTTCTTCGATTTTGAGCTTCAGCTTGGCCTTTGTTTCTTCCACCGCGTCGGCGCCGTTGTTTTCCAGAGCCTTTAAGGAAGCCTCAAGCTCTTTAGCCACCGTGGCTTTGTCCACTTTTTCGGACAAGACGTCGGCTAAGGCTTTCTCCAGGATCTCATTTTTTTTGAGATGCTGAAACTCCTGTTTTCTTTTAAGAACCAAGGCCCAGTCGGCCGCCAGGCGGATGACCGGATAACGCGTTGTGGGGTAATCTAAGACGAGTCGTTCGTAAGAAAACGAGTCTTCCTTGTTGTTTTCGGCGGATTCTTTTTTCTTAGGCATTTCGCACCTCTTTTTGAGTTCAGGCTATCGCCAGCCTTTTGACATTATTTTTAAGACGCCGCAGTTCTTCGGCGCGGACAATGGTAAAAAAGTCTTTGACCGTGGCTTCAAATTGATCGTTGATCAGGCAGTAATCAAAACGGGGGAGTTCATTGATTTCAGCCTGGGCGTTGGCCATGCGCTGCGCGAGATTTTTTTCTCCGCGCGTTTTAAGGCGCTGGCGCCAAATTTTTTTGCTGGGAGGCAGAAGAAACACGCGCACCGATTCCTCGGGGTAGGCGCCATGGACCGAGCGCGCCCCTTGGACATCGATCGTCAATAGCGCATATTTATTGCGGCTTAACAATTTTTCAACCTCTTGCTTGGACGTCGCGTAATGGGCGCCGTGAACGACAGCCCGCTCAAGAAAACAACCTTCCTGCCATAGGCGTTCAAACTGTCCTATGGTCACAAAGCGGTAGTCCTTTCCGTTCTTTTCTTGCGGACGGGCTTCTCGGGTCGTGTAAGAAACCGGGTGCGCGAAGCGTCGGTTTTTCGTCACGATGGAGCGCGCTAGAGTTGACTTGCCGACACCCGAAGGGGCGGAGATAATAAAAATCAGTCCCCGCCTAGTCGTCATTTGTTGAGTCATTTTACCAAATATGAGCCGGGTTGGTCTTGTAGATGCATTTGATACTCGAGCGTAAAATCATCGGGTAAGGGGCTTTGGAAAAGTTGTTCGGCTGTGCCGGCCGGATATGAGAAGCGCAGTTTCCAGGCGTGGAGCATGAGTCTGGAAAAGGGCTGAGGGCTTAGGGCTGAGGGCTTAATGATGGATTGGGAGTTTCTTTTTCCATAAATGGGATCGCCCAGGATCGGATGGCCCAGGGACGCCAGGTGAACCCGGATTTGATGGGTGCGCCCCGTAATGGGAGAAACCTCTAGGAAGCTGGCCCAGTCGTAACTTTTGAGAATTTTGATTTCGGTTTGCGCCTCCTGACCGCCGGGATGGCCGGCCACCACGCGCACGCTGGTTTTTTGGTAGCGCTTAAGGAGCGGAAGGTCGATCAGAATGTTATTTTCTGGGCATCCTGCCGCCAAGGCCAGATATGTTTTTTTCATCAGGCGATTGGAGAACAGTTTGGTTAAACCCCAATAGGAGCGCTCAGTCTTAGCCACCAGCAGAATTCCGGAGGTGGCTCTGTCCAGACGGTGAACGATTCCGCGGCGGGGTAGATTTTCGATGAAGGAAAAGCGTTCCATTAGCCAAGAAAGAACGCTCGGATCTCGAAACACACCCAGCTTATCGGCCGCTTGCGCCGGCATTCCAAAAGCAAGCGATGAGGCGGGATGGGTCAGCAGGCCCGAGGGTTTGTCCAAAATGAAGAAATGCTCGTTTTCCATGATGATCTTGGGTTCAGGACCTGAAGGCGCCGGCCGGGGTCGGGTTTCAGGTTCGTTGACGGCGATGGTTTCAGTTCCCTGGAGCTTAAGGGAGGCCGTGCGGGTGACGTGAAACGAGCGCTCCCCCGGACGTTTCATCGAAACCCAGCCCAGTTGAATGATCTTTTGGACGATCGAGCGCGATGGGGCCGCCGGAATTTTTTGGCCGCTTAAAAAAACATCCAGCCGCAGGCCTTTGGACACGTTCTCAACTTGAATGATCACATTACTTATACGTATCGTATGGGTTTAGCGCAGGGGAGTCACCCTTGCCCCCAGACCCGAGAACCAGTCCCGACGGTTCTCCCCGCGTGCTCGCGGGGCCCCTCGGAGCAGCGCCTCCGGCGCCCCAGGTGCCGCGAGCTCTGCGAACGGCCTCCGCTACT
>JACQJO010000082.1 GCA_016205025.1 Elusimicrobiota bacterium | reverse complement strand
GAACTTATTGTCAAAGACCGCATGGGTTGTCTTCCTATACGTCCCTGGGGCCACCCCTCATTTTACCAAGGAGTCGTTAACCTAGAAGGCTTCGCCTGGAAGGCGAGGGATATCCGGCCCCGACCCGCAATTGGAATTATACAAGAAAGCCAAAGTAAGGCGGTTACGCCGGAGAATACCAATCATTCGTTGTAAGTAGCTATAATCGTCATGGTTGCATTCCAAGAGCAATAAACCCTATTTCGCGATGCTCATCTTGAGAATCACCGCTTGTAAAAACATTGCTAGGCATGACAGCACCGCTCTTAACAGATAAGATATCCGCTCCAACGATTGCGCCGGATTCCCAACCGCAACAGCCGGTTATCCAATTTTGGGTCTCCATTGCCCTGGTGGCCAGCGTTTTGGCCGGCGCCGGCGCCGGACTGCTCATTTTCCTGATACTTCCCATCGTGCCCAACGACCTTGAGCGTACACGCACGATCCTAATGGCCCTGCGCTCTCCTCGGCCTGAACTGCACACGGTCATCTTCGGCGACAGCGTCATCATGAACGGCGTGGATGCCGGAGAACTCTCAACAGAAAGAAACGCGGCGATGAATCTTAGCTCCTCGGGACAAACCCTGGCCGAGAGCGCGCTTTACTACCAAGAATTGCCTCCTTCGGTCACAACCGTGGTTCAATCGGTGCGGCTGTCAACGCTGGTCTGCCCGCAATCAAGGGAAGCGGCGCTAAAACCCCAAGCCGCCAACGCCTTTCGCGTGTACGGGTATAAGCCCACGCCGGATACCCTGCAACTGCTTAACGTGCTTGCTCCTGCCGAAAGTCTAACGCCTCTTAAGGAAAACGTTCTGCGATGCGCTATTCGCGCGCGCTGGATCCTGCGGCAATGGCTTGATATTTCAGCGCGACAACTCCTTCGCCCGGACATGGACATGGACCGGGCCGCTTGCGATCTCTTGTTTCCGTCCCCTTTTACGCGTCCCATGGAACCGGCGAAGCTAAAAGTTAAATTCAACTGGTTGCGGAGGCAGCATGAGCACGGCCGATGCACGCTTGGGGTCAATGCCGCGCAATCGATCGCCGCCGCAAGAAAACATTGCGAGCGCGCCGGGCGAAGATTCATTCTCCTCGTCGCTCCTGTCCACCCCGAGCTCGACGATTTGTACGAACCTAGCGCGCGCAACGAACTAAAGCAAGCGATTCAATCCGGCCGGTTTGGCCCGCCCGGCACCGTGATTGATGCAACCCAACTATTAAACGCCGGAGACTTTTATGACGAAGAACACCCTGGCGCCGATGGCGCACACAAATTAACTCGTTTCATTAAGCAAGTCGTTAACGAGTCCTAAAATGCTGTTTCACACCTACACATTTCTGATTTTTTCAACCATATTATTTGCGGCGCTCGCAGTATTCCGGGGATTCACGCAGCGTAAAATCGTTTTGCTGGCGGCTAGTTACGTGTTTTATATGTGGTGGAATCCGGCTTTTGGGGCCTTGGTCGCGGTGTCAACGCTGGTGGATTACGCGATTGGTTTGGCGCTTAACCGCACGGACGAACCCAGGAAACGCAAAGCGCTAGTCGCAATCAGCGTTTCGGCTCAACTGGGACTGCTTATGTATTTCAAATACGCGGGCTTTCTGGCTGAAAACCTCTTCGTCATCAGCCGTCTTCTCGGGTTTGAAGGGCCGGCTCCAACTTTCAACATCACGCTGCCCATTGGGATATCCTTTTACACTTTTGCCACGCTTAGCTACTCTATCGATATCTATCGAAAACAAATCCCGGCCACGCGCTCACTGCTGGATTTCGCTCTGTTCATCATATTTTTCCCTCACCTCATCGCGGGTCCCATCGTCAGAGCCGCGCAGCTCATCCCGCAGCTTGAGCGGCCGGCGCGCCTTACGATTAACCCATCTATTCTCTTTCTTTTCCTTGGCGGGCTGATCAAAAAAACGCTCGTAGCCGACAACGTCGCCGTTATGGCAGATGCCGTATATGCCAATCCGGAACAATGGCCCAGCGCCATGATTTGGCTGGCCACCATCGCGTTCGCGGTGCAGATTTATTGTGATTTTTCAGGCTACTCTGATATGGCCATCGCGATAGCGCGCGCCTTGGGTTATGAACTGCCGGTTAACTTCAGGCATCCCTACTTCGCCATCAATCCTTCGGACTTCTGGCGTCGCTGGCACATCACGCTTTCCTTGTGGCTGAAAGATTATTTATACATTCCCTTGGGAGGCAACCGCCACGGAACCCTGCGGACTTACGCCAATTTGACGCTGACCATGCTGCTCGGAGGCCTTTGGCACGGCGCTAGCTGGAATTTTGCCTTATGGGGGCTATGGCATGGGCTGCTGCTGGTAGCGCACCGGGCTTACCGCCAAATTCGAGAACGATGGCTGGGGCCGCTCCAGGAACAATCGAGCTTTTTAAGCAGGACAGCCGCCAAACTGCTGATGCAGTATTGTGTTTTGATCTCCTGGATCATGTTTAGAGTGCCTGACGCCGAAAAAATGCTGATCGCCTTACGTAAATTCGTATTTTTTGACATGAATTTCTCTCTTGCGGGAATAGGAGCGGGATCCCTATTCATTTTTTCAACGACGCTGCTGCTGTCAGGATTTGCGGCGCTTCACTTTTGGTCCTATAAGCATAACGGCCTGCACGCCTGCCTGGCAAGGATGCCGTTAAAAACCACCATGGCAGCCTGCGCGGCCGCCGGATTGGCTCTAATCCTGCTCTGGCCGCTGCAAGAAGCGCCGTTTATCTATTTTCAGTTTTGAGAGAGCGACCTAAACTTAATCTAGCCATACCATTGAATAGTCCGGCTCAAGAAATAGAACCCGCTAATTAGCGACATACCAGGTGCATTTGCGGCAAGTGTAGGGAACGTCGCCCTTGTTTCGCCAGTTATCTTGAACTGTCCGCTGCTTGGCGCGAATTTGCGTCAAATCTTTATCCTGCCCCAGATGGCCCACCTTAAGCTCCTCATGATCGGGCAGTTCCGAGATCACACAGCCGCAAAGCCAAACCTCTCCATTGGCCGCAAAACGGATATCGTTTAGATAATGGCAGGGTTTTTTTCTTTGAGACGGTGTGACGCCCGCCATTTCCTCAATATTTTGGTTCTGGATCAAACCGCCAAAAGTGTCAAAAGTGTTGCGGATTTTGACAAAAGCGTAGGGATACTCGCACTGGTTATAAACGCTCTGGCCGATAGCCACGGCCAGGCGCCGGTCCTTGGGCATTTTAATATCAATGCTGACCGGGATGGTCATTTCATTCTGACTAAGATGCCTTAAAAAATCATTGATATTGCGCTCAACATGGCTGAATAAATCCTTGCCGAACATAAGCTGATAAGTTTCACGATCCGCCCCGCCTGTCGAGAATGCGATTGACATTTTATCCAAATGACGCATCTCAAAAAATTTCTCCCTATTTTTTGCATTCAAAAGCGCCGCGTTGGAATAGAAATGAACATCCTCCACAAAATCTAAATCAAGAATTCTTTGCAAATAATAATCCCACCTAGGATTCATAAAAACTTCCCCGGTCGTCGGGGTTAAAGATACGTAAGATCTTTTTTCGGAATTAATCAGGGCCAGGGTTTGATCAAAAAACTCATCGCTAATGCTTGTCTGCGGTTTGCCCTGGTCGCGCAAAATGGGATAAGGGCAAAAAATACATTCCGCGTTGCATTGATTAACCAGCTCAATGTAATACTGGGGATTTGGCAGCTTGGCGACAAAAAGCAGCTTGTAAACTTTCTTAATCCATTCAAACTGGTATAGAAACTGAAGGGCCGGGAATTTGAAAAAAACTTTGGTGATCTTTGAACGTTTCATTTCAATTAAACTTTTGTTCGACGCCTAAACCGCAAATTCTTTTCATTTCCCAAAAAGAAAGCGTCCCTAAAATATAAAGAGATAAAACGAGGGCGATAATAATGCCCAGGCCAGGACCATCAAAAAGTACGATTCCCGTGCAAAAAATGGAAAACACGGATAAAACAATAAGAATGTGCCTGGCGTTGATTGCCTGGTCATGATAAGCGTCGATCAAACTTCTTAGATACATATGAACAATCCAAGCGGGCACACCCAGAGCCATAATTCTCAACAACCGAACAGCGTCCGGAAAGGATCCTCCCAAGATCAGATTCACCACCGGGTCCATAAAAATTTCAAGAATGACGGTCAAAATAAGCGCCAAAGGAATTAAAAACCGCGCTACGCGTAAAATGTGCAAGCTTAGATGCTCTAATTCCCCGTCCGCTATCATCGAACTGGCCCGGGGAAGCAAAATGGCCCGCAGCGGGTAAATCGCCGAGCTGGCCATGGTCAGCAAGGCCGAGCCAAGAGCCACATAGCCCGCCTCACGCAATCCCACGGCATGCGCCATAAAAACAGCCGGCAAATTAAGCAAAGCCATGGAACCAAAAGTGCCCGGCACTCGAGGCAAACTGTAGCCCAGGAGGCGGCGTAAAAAAGATGCCGGAACAGCGGTTAAAGGCCTGATTTGATTGAAAATAACCCCGACCGCCACTATGGCGCAGGTCAATGAGCCTGCTCCCAAGGCAACAAGAATATCCCCGACATGACCGCCCAAAATAAAAAAAACGGCTAGCGGCAGAAGGCCATAATGAAAAATCTGGAACGCGTTGGCCCAATTCATATCCAACAGACCCTGAAAATAGGAATAACAGATGTTAACAAGGCAGGTTCCGGCCAATAGCAGACCCAGCGGAAAAAGCAGATGGGCATACGCCGCGTTTCCATAAAGAAAAAAGGCCAGCTTGTTTTGAAAAAAATAAAATACCAGCCCGAAGATAGAGGACATTAATAAAACGCTCCAGAGCCCCCCCAAGAAACACCGGGTTCTTATTTTAGGACCATCCGGCAGGTTACGGTTAAAAGCCACATTGCGGGCAATACCTACATCCAAACCTAAAATCATGGCCGGCAGTAAAAGAGAGGCTGCTTTTCTAGTCAGAACAAACTCCGCGAATCCGTCATGACCCAGCCGGCTGGCGGCCAGCCGGTACACAAAAACTGCGGAAACCATATTGAACGCCTCCGCGAAAATGGTTAGCCGGTAGGTCTTGCTTAAAGCGGCACGAAACAAGCTTCTTAGGCCAACCGTTAACCCAAAAAACGGCAAAAGAGACAGTCTGGCGGCGCTGTTGCAATATCCCATTGTTAAGCTGGCCAACAATTGCTTAAGCCTTAAAGGACCCACGGTTTGAAACAACGGCAAATGATAGGCGCTTTCTCTAAAACGAACAGGAGGCAATGATGACCGGCGGATGACTGGCATTGATGCCGCCATGGATGCTGGCGTCCGGGCCCCAGCGGCGGCAATGTCATCGATGGAGTTCAGATAATAAGACAACCCTTCAGTAATCCCCATTTGGCGTGCTGTCTTGACAACGCAATCCCAATTTAGATCGCGATCACCGATGAGTTGAAATCCACGAACAATATCGGAAAGGCGTAGGTGCCTATGATCATAAACCCTTTGAACAACCTGCAAAACAAGCTGGTCCTCGCGGGAAGGAACAAAGGTCGTAACCCCGCCCGCGGTAAATTTTATCCGTCTTTCCGCCATGACACCGGCATACCAATCGTGTTCCCCGGCTTGACCCAAACGGGCATGGTGAATTTCAAGAAGAGAGGGCACCCCGCCAATCTCATAAGTTGTTTTACCGGCGAGGCCATTAAATAAACTACCGCCAATCGGGCGGGTTTGGAATTTTTGTCTTATCAAATCATCAATCCGGCCGGATCGGTCCATAACAAAAAGATCCACATCATGCCCCATGTCGGGATAATGCTGGAATGCTTTGGTAAACACAAAGGAAACGCCAGCCTTAGAGCAGAGGCTATCAAGTTCCTTAATGAGCCCAAGAGTGTCCGCAATGCGCCGGCCTTCCGCACGGACAATGTCTTGAATAGACGCAGGAACGGCAATCCCCAGCTTTTGCGCTTGGCCAAAAATTCTTAAAAGAACAGTGTTTCTTTGAGCCAGGGTTGCCAAAGAATCCCATTGGCCGTTTTTCAGCTGATCAAATAAGCGCGCATCGGGCCTTTCGGACCCCAAAATGAGCTCGAGAACATCTGAAGGGCGGATATCGGCGGATACGCTCATCAATTACTCATGGCATTAAACGCTTGCGATTGGATCAAAGCGCGCGCCGCCGGTAGTTCTTCATTAAAAACTATCAAAGGCCGGCGCACATGGGCGAATATTTTTTGGTATTGAGCGCGGCGCTTCGTCAAATACTCAAGAGAATATTCCCCCTTCCTGGCAAAAGCCACTCCGGGATCAACATCAACGAATACGGGCAGGGTGGGCCGGGGAATTATTTTTAGCAATAGGCGGGAATAGGCCGCGCCGGACGCACTCATGACGTCAGCCAACGAATCGTAAAAATACCGATCGGTTATTAAGACATGCCCGCAAAAAACTTCGTGGTACCAGCGATAAAATTGGAATACGAATAAATCAAACACCAACGCGCCGCGCTTAGCCAAGCGGCTGCGAACAACCGTCCAGACAAGCCGCGTCAAAAAACCCCGCTTAGAAACCGCGCAGCCCAACCGGTCCGGATCCGTCGTTCGGGGAGTGTCCACCAGCCGGCGGTCCTGCCCTTGCCAAATCAACCCGGCCGTTTGATCCCGCAGAAAACGCAAAAAAGCATATAAGCCTATATGATCGTACATGGTAAGGACAACCGCAGGATACCGGCGCTCCTTAAGATCTGTTTTCAAAAGTTCGATCAGCGTCGTTTTGCCCGAACCATCCAAACCGGAAAAAGTAATTAGCATGACTTATCCTGCCAACCAATGCTCGTTAAGACGTTTGCGGGCGCGGAATAAAATTTGGCAAACCGGGCATCCGTGAAAGGCCGAGGCAAGCCAGCCCCACGACCGAACCGATGCCATAAGTCAGGTGAAGCGATAAAAAAATGAAGGGTAAAATAAAAAAATAGCGCGGCTCTTTCTCTCTAACAGCCAACCGGATGGAATAGTAAAGGTTGCCTAAAAAATAGGGCGCCAAAATTAAAGCCAGTAAAACCAATCCCCAGTTTTTGGCCAGGGCTGCCAAACTGCCGACCAGCAAGGAAAGCACAAAAAGAAGAGGGGTCACATGCCGCGCTGAAAAAGACAGTTCGGGAACCCAGTGAAGAGGAAGCAAAACCCAAAGCCCATTGCGGAAAGCGTGTTTTAAAAATTCAGCCCATTTTGTGCGCATGAAGTACCGGCATTCAATGGTGGGCATAAAAAGCGTCTTATATCCGGCTTTTCTAAGGCGCAGCCAAAAATCGAGGTCTTCGCTGTAATCCAGTTTTTCGTTAAACAACCCGACGCGGTTAAAGACTTCCCTGCGACAGCAGAAATAGGGAACGCTGATGTTCCATCGGGGCTGATCGATAACCGGCCGGTCGGCGTCAAGCCTGGTCAACCGATAATAAGCGCTGCCCACGCCAAAAACAACGGAGGTTGCCAAGCAAATGGCCCGGCCGACCAGCGTATCGCTGCGGGGAACGGTGATCCAGCGGCCTCCAACGTTGTCGGCTCCATATTCATAAAGCGCCTTAACGCATTGCGATAAGTAATCGTATTTATAAACGCTATGGGCATCCACCCTGGCGATCACTTCACCCCGGGCGGCGTTAATGCCCTTATTCAAGGCAAGCTGAATTGCCCGGTTAGAATTATCGAGCACTCTGATAAATGAATAATTTTGAGCGTATTGGCCGATCAAGGCACGCGTTCCATCCTGACTATTGCCGTCCACCACCAGAATCTCCATTTTGTCTTGCGGATAATCGTTGGCGATCAAGGAATCCAGGCAGCGGGATATAAAACTCTTCTCATTGCGGCAAGGAATAACGACCGAAACAAATGGGAGTTCGCCGTAATGACGCAAATTTACGGCAGGCAGGGCACGGCTCGAACCAACCGCCTTGACACCTTGAAACCTGCCCGAAATAACCCGCAATAAACCTATCAAAGAACCCAGGCCGTAAGATACATGCAGGATGGCAAAAACAAAGGGCAGCGCGAAGAAAAGCCCGGGATCGCGGCGTTCAAAAGCCGCGCGGGCAGAAAAAAAGAGATTGGTCAGCAGATACCCCACCGCGATCAGCTTGAGTAAGTGGAAAAGCAACGGCTCCAGCAACAATAGCGCGGCCAAGCTCAAAACGGCGCTGACAAATAAAAGGGGCGCCAGATGCCTCAACGAAACAACAACGCGTCCAACGTAAAGGGTGGGCAAGAGGGCCCATAATCCGTTTCGAAAAGCGTGTTGCGCGAAGGATTTAATATCTGAACGGGCATGATAGTAGCTGAAGATGCTCGGTATAAATAAAATACGGCGGCCTTGTTCTTTGACCCGCTTGTGAAATTCGGCGTCTTCGCTGTAAGCCAGGGTATCATTGTAAAGGCCGACCTGCGAAAACAAATCGCGCCGGTAACAAGCATAGGGTATGGTGTCGGCCTCTTCAGGCTTGGGAGCGGTATTTTTGGCAACCCGAAAACGGGAATTGCCCACGCCGAAAGGCACCGACATAACAGTGGCGATGGATCGGCCGAGCAAGGTATTCTCGCGCGCCAAGGTGATGATCCGGCCCCCCACGCCGTCGGCGTTCTCGGACAACAAAAACCGGACGCACTCGGATATGTAATTGGGCGTCAGAGTGCAATGGGTATCCAGCCGGATAACACACTCTCCCCGCGCCGCTTTAATGCCGATATTTAAAGCGATCTGCTGGGTTTTCCGGGGGTTATCAAGAAGCCTGACAAAAGAAAACCTCGCGGCGTAATCGCGGACAATTTGACGCGTGGCGTCCTCGCTGAAGCCGTCAACAACGATCACCTCAAGCTTATCTTTAGGGTAATCGTTGGCTATGATGGAATCAAGGCACCGCCCAATAAGCTTTTCCTCGTTGCGGCACGGAATAACGATAGAAACACTGGGTTGCGAAGAACTGCTGGTCAAATTCTGTTGCTCCCTTAAAATTCGACCGGTTCCGCGGGAACTTGAGCTGGAACGTTAAAATTAATCCTTTCTTTTTCGATAACCAGCGGACGCTTCTGCACCTGGGTATGGATCGAGCCGATATACTCGCCGATAACGCCGATAAAAAACAATTGAACCGAGGAAAAGAAAAATAGGCTAATTAAAATGGGCGCGATGCCGAGAGAAAACCAACTCCAAAATAAAAGTTTCGCCAAAAAGTAGCCTACGGCGATCAAAAGGCTGGCGGCCGACATCAGGAATCCCGCCATGGTCATGATGCGCAGGGGCACCTTGGAGTGATTCGTAATGCCCAGCATCGCGACATCATACAAGGCATAAAAATTGCTCTTGGTTATCCCGCGCCGGCGCTCCATCTGGCGGTAAGAAACCTTGGCCGTTTCATAACCGATATCCGATATTAAACCCCTGAAATAAGGATAGGGCTCATCGAGCCGGCGCAAGGTTGCCAGGACATCCTTGTCATAAAGCCCGAAACCTGTCGCGTTTTTATTGAGCTCAATGTCGGCTAACCGATTGACAAAATCATAATAAAGGCCGCGAAGCGAATAGACAGCGGCGGATTCTTCGGCTTCGGTTTTAACCCCGATGACGACTCTATAGCCCTGTTCCCATTTGCGCAGGAAATCATTAATAAGGCCGGGGGGTTCCTGGAAATCAGCGGCCAAAAGAATCGCGGCGTCGCCATTGGCCTGCAAAAGACCGTAATAAGGGGAGCGGATGTATCCAAAGTTTCTTGTATTAACGATGATCTTGACGTTTTTGTCCGCACCGGCGATCTCTTTTAAAATCGCCACGGTGTTGTCTTTCGAGGCATTGTCAATGAAGATATGCTCGTGGCGGTACTGGGGCAGAGCCCCAAAGATAGCCTTGACCGCCGCGCAAAGTTCGCGGACATTGCCTTCTTCGTTATAACAGGGCGTGATAATGCTGATTAATTTCATTGTTGACGATTTCTTAAGTCATAAACTAGGTAAGCCGGGGTGCGCGCTATTAGTGGATAATTCTTATCAAAAAATTCCTGCAACCGCGGCCGGCGCGCGTATTCCAAGATTTCGGTCACGATAAAGTACTCGGGCGCCGGAATCTGGCCTTTGAGATACTCGGCGGGGCTATAATCAGACTGCAAGTTCATGTACGTGCTTAACGCCTCCGTCATGTAAGGCAGGTCGGAACCTCTGATCTTGCCATAGTACTGCAGAGGCACGCCGCCGGAAATGCTTAAAAAAACGGTTCTAGTGCTATGTTTGACGATTTCTCCGATTTCAGGCGCAATGAGCTTCTCATTCTTTTGCCAACGCCCATGCCGGTCATAATTAGCCTGCATAATCCTGATGCCAACCCCTGCCGTTCCCAAAATAAGGCAGCCACCAAAAAGCCAGCAGCGCAACGAGTGGCTCGGCACGACTCTGGCCGTGATCTGCCACAACGCTAAAAGCACAGGCGTCAAGGACATGCCGACGATGGGAATTAACATCAATTGGTAATAATCATGGGTGCTGGCTTGATAGGGGAAGGCCAGGCTGAACACAACATACCCTGCCCATAGTCCCGATACCAAAGCGCGATCCGCGCCATGACGGGGAAAAAATAAACCCAAAAGACCGCCTGCAAATGCCGTAAAACCAACGGTCAAAAAAATCTGGGCCAGCCAGCCGGCCCAAAAGGCAGGATGGGCGATGAGTTTCGGATTCAAAAAAGTTCCGATCTTGTAGTAGGAGAACGATCCTGCAAACGCCCGGTAAAAATAGTAAGTCATCCCCACGGCCATTAACCCCAAACCAAACAAGGCTACGGTTTTAAATGCCCTAAAGGACCAGCCATGGCGCCAAACAGCTAAAGCGCTAAAGGCCGAAACCACGACAGGCACGCATTGGGGCTTAAATAGGGCAGCCGCGCCTGACAACGCCGCTGTTAAGGCCAGCCTAGAGAAGCTGGGCTCCATGAAATAACGCGACATGGCATAAACACTAGCTAGCAAGCCCATGACCATGAGCGGATCAGGTTGGAAATTTCTGCTGACTAATCCTCCAAATGGCGTAAATAGATAAAAAGCCGTGGCTAACGCCGCAGCCGATTCCGAAGACAACAGCTTCATCGTTCGGTACAAGAATAGACCGCCCAAAAGCCACCACACGACGGATAAAAGGCGTGGTATCCATAGTTTTTCCCCGCCGGCCAAACCATAAAAATAGGCCGCCAGCCGCTCCATGACCGGCATCTCAATGATGCCCTGCTGTTTAACGTGAGATTGGGCCACTTCTTTCTCCCAATCCGGAATTGACGGGTTATTTTGGTAGTAAAAAAAGCGCGCAATCATGGCTGAACGGATCTGGCGCATGGGGGTATGATCGATATTGTCGATGCGATAAATCCTGACCGCGAACGCCGCCAAAAACATCAACCCAATAACCAAAAATCGGCCGGTTTTGTTGTTCGGTAAAAAAAGACTCTCCGGCGCGGCTACGGGGTCTGCCGGCGGGATCGTCCTCGGGGAGTCTTCCAATACCAGAGGCTGGGCTGACATGATACTCAATTTATCAAATTGGAAAATTATTGACCAGCGGCGCGCCCAAACCCCAGCAGTTCCGTAAACCTAAACCAACTCCCTCATTGAACCCGCTAAAAACAGCGTAAGCAGTTTCACAGGCCTTTTGTTTTGAATTTTAGCCCCGAGATCCCTCGCCGGTTAGGTTAAAATAACTTTGTGACAAATATTCCCTTCGCTGACCGGAGTACGGCAACAATCAGTCGGGTTGATGGCTTGTTGGGATTGAAGCTACGGCGGCCTGGCCCAAAAGGAACCGCCTAATTGCTTGGCCAGGTCGTCAAAGAAAAGACGCGCCAAGG